>NZ_LFKY01000026.1:0-60557 GCF_028128965.1 Bradyrhizobium sp. CCBAU 25338 | reverse complement strand
ATCTTATACACCAATCTTCTCCAAGCCCAGATATGCGCTGTTCGGCACTCTGCCTGCGGACTGCAGGATCAATTCGTAAGTTCGGCGCCCCGGCTTTGAGCTTTCAATCTGGACCGATACGTCGTTACTATCTGCCGTGGCGCTTACTATTTGCCGCCTCACTGTGCCCGAGCCGAGCATTGAGCTTCTGGATCAACTGATCCGCGGCATCGGCGATCACCGTCCCGGGCGGGAAGATCGCCTCGGCACCGGCCGCGTAGAGCGCATCGTAATCCTGCGGCGGCACCACGCCACCGACAATGATCATGATGTCGTCGCGGCCCTGCTTCTTCAGCGCGGCTTTCAGCTCCAGCACGGCGGTCAGATGCGCGGCGGCGAGCGAGGAGACGCCGAGAATGTGCACGTCGTTCTCGACGGCCTGCCGCGCCGCTTCGTCGGCGGTGGCGAACAGCGGTCCGATGTCGACGTCGAAGCCGATGTCGGCGAAGGCGGACGCGATCACCTTCTGGCCGCGGTCGTGGCCGTCCTGGCCGATCTTGGCGACCAGGATGCGCGGACGGCGGCCCTCGGCCTCCTCGAAGGCGTCGATCAGCGCCTGAACCTTCTCGACCTGGTTGCCCATGCTGGACGCCTCCCGCTTGTAGACGCCGGTGATCGATTTGATCTCGGCGCGATGCCGGCCGAACACCTTCTCCATCGCGTCCGAAATCTCGCCGACGGTCGCCTTGGCCCGCGCCGCGTCGATGGCGAGCGCCAGCAGATTGCCGTTGCCTTCGCCGGCCGAGCGCGAGATTGCCGCGAGCGTGGCATCGACGTCCTTCTGGTTGCGCTCGCTCTTCAGTCGCGTCAGCTTGTCGATCTGCAGGCGCCGGACATTGGTGTTGTCAATCTTGAGGATGTCGATGGGGGTCTCATCCGTCGGCTTGTACTTGTTGACGCCGATCACCGCCTGCTTGCCGGCATCGATGCGGGCTTGGGTCTTGGCAGAGGCTTCCTCGATGCGCAGCTTGGGCACGCCGGCCTCGATCGCCTTGGCCATCCCGCCGAGCTCCTCGATCTCCTGGATGTGGCCCCACGCCTTGGCCGCGAGGTCGCGGGTGAGGCGCTCGACGTAATAAGAGCCGCCCCAGGGATCGATGATGCGGGTGGTGCCGCTCTCCTGCTGGAGGAACAGCTGGGTGTTGCGTGCGATGCGCGCCGAGAAGTCGGTCGGCAGCGCCAGGGCCTCGTCGAGCGCGTTGGTGTGCAGCGACTGGGTATGGCCTTGCGTCGCCGCCATCGCCTCCACCGTCGTGCGCATCACGTTGTTGAAGACGTCCTGCGCGGTGAGCGACCAGCCGGAGGTCTGGGAATGCGTGCGCAGGGACAGCGAGCGCGGGTCCTTCGGATTGAAGGGCTTCAAGAGCTTGGCCCAGAGCAGGCGCGCGGCGCGCAGCTTGGCGACCTCCATGAAGAAGTTCATGCCGATCGCCCAGAAGAACGACAGCCGCGGCGCGAAGCGGTCGACGTCGAGACCTGCGGCGATGCCGGCCCTTAAGTATTCGACACCGTCGGCGAGCGTATAGGCGAGCTCGAGGTCCTGCGTCGCGCCGGCTTCCTGCATGTGATAGCCGGAGATGGAGATCGAGTTGTACTTCGGCATCTTCTGCGAGGTGTAGGCGAAGATGTCGGAGATGATCCGCATCGAGGGCGCAGGCGGATAGATGTAGGTATTGCGCACCATGAACTCTTTCAGAATGTCGTTCTGAATCGTCCCTGAAAGCTTCTCCGGCGGCACGCCCTGTTCCTCGGCGGCGGCGACGTAGAGCGCGAGGATCGGCAGCACAGCGCCGTTCATAGTCATGGATACGCTCATCTGGTCGAGCGGGATCCCCGCGAACAGCGTGCGCATGTCGTAGATGGAATCGATCGCAACGCCGGCCATGCCGACATCGCCGCCGACCCGCGGATGATCTGAGTCATAGCCGCGATGGGTGGCGAGGTCGAAGGCGACCGAGAGACCCTTCTGCCCGGCGGCGAGGTTGCGGCGGTAGAACGCGTTGGAATCCTCTGCCGTGGAGAAGCCGGCATATTGCCTGACCGTCCAGGGCTGGTTGACATACATGGTCGGGTAGGGACCGCGCAGGAACGGCGCGATGCCTGGCCAGGTCTCAAGGAAATCGAGCCCGGCGATATCTGCTTCTCCGTATGCTGACTTGACCGGAATGCCCTCCGGAGTCACCCACGGATCGACGGAAACAGAAGAAGCGGCGACCAAGCACCTTTCGAAAGCAATACTTGCAAAATTCGGGATAACGCTGATGGATGACATCTGAGTGTTCGCGTTCGATTGTCGATTATCCGGAAACCTTCGGGTTTTGGATCCGGTTGTAAGCGGCATTTAGCGTTGCCAAGGCGTCGCAACTGACGTGAATAAAGCTGCAGATGCCAGCCCGCCGAAACGCGGCCTCGGATTGAGAGGGAAGTCCCGCCAAATAGATGTGCCTAGCTCCGACCTGCTGAAGCGCGTGGGCGGAGATTTCGGCGCGCTCCGCATAGATCTTATCGCTGGAGCAAAGGCAGGCAAGTTCGGCACCAGATCCCGTGAATGCGAGGGCAAGCTCGGCTGGGTCGGCGAAGCCGGCGCCGTCGATAGCCTCAATTCCTCCCGCTTCGAAGAAGCTCTTGGCGAATGTCGCGCGGGCCGTAAAGTCGGTCGGTGTGCCGAGATTAGCAAGAAACACTCGCGGCCGCGCGCCGAGTAGCTTCAATATCGCATCGGACTTATCGCGGAGCGATTCGAAGGGTTCCGCAAGCCGGATCGGCGGCAGTGCGTCGAATACGAATTTCTGATCAAAGCTAGGCGGAAGAGCCATCGGTCTTACGCTTAGTACCGCCGCTGCGCCTTCGCCAAGGTTTGCGAACTCGCTCACTCCGGTCAGCGGGTCGCTGCGTTTCGCGAGATTTGCACGGCGCGCTGTGCGTGTAGCTGTGATCTTCGCCTGAAGCGTTCCTTGCTGTAGAGCGGCAAAAATGCCGCCCGCATTTTCAGTCTCTTGAAAACTCCTCCAGGCCGCGTCGCAAAGCTCCGTTGTTAGCGCCTCAATGCCGCCAGCACCTGCGGCAGGATCGCTAACCTTGGCAAGATTGCTTTCCTCCAGCAGCAGAAGCTGCGTGTTGCGGGCCACGCGCCGGGCAAACGAGTCTGGAAGGCCGAGCGCCAACGTGTGCGGCAGAACTGTGATCGCATTGGCACCGGCGATTCCCGCAGAGAATGTCGCCAAGGTAGCGCGCAACATGTTTACGTAGGGATCGCGCCGGGTCAACATGCGCCAGGACGTGTCAGCCGCAATGAACAGCGGCCTCGGCGCCACACCGCACGCCGATTCGATGCGCGCCCAGAGGAGCCGCAACGCGCGGAATTTCGCCATAGTCAAAAACTGGTCGGCGTCAGCAGTGAGTCGCGCATAGATCATACTTCGCGCTTGATCCAGCGGAATGCGCGCCGCCTCCATAGCGTGCAGATATGCCACGCCGCAGGCGAGCACAAAGGCAAGCTCCTGCACTTCTGAGCCGCCGGCGTCATGAACGATACGCCCGTCGCTCGCGGCAAACGGCCCCTTGAACCCCAGCGTTACAAGCCCTTTGATCGTGCTGGCAACGTTCCGTGCGATTTCTTCCCAAGTGTATGGACTGCTTCCGCTTAGGGCGCACGCGCCCAGCGGATCTAGCCCAAATCGAATGTCGCAGACGGCAGGATCGAGACCGACCGACTTCACATATTCCGCAACATGGATCGCGGTCTTACGCCCGTCTGTACCAATTTGAAGTTCAATCCCGATGCCGGCATCAAGGTGGACGTCCTTTAAAGCTTTGGCGACGGCACCTGCCGTTTGATCGAGACCGAACCCGCGGCTGCAGTTGGCGCCGGCAAAGACGAGCGCCAGGCCCGTCGCCCCATTCTCCAGATCGTGAAGGGCCTGCCTATTGGCCGTCACCGCGTCTGGATGATCGATGCGCTGTATGATCTGCCAAGGCGCCGCGGGTGCCCGCCCGTCGACTAGTGCAATGTCTTTCGCGCGGAGATAAATCGGCTCGATTCTCAAGTCGTCGTACGTCCTACCAATCAGCTTTTCGAACGGCGCTCCCTTTAGCACGCCATCAACCAGCTTGTGCCAGTCCTGGCGTGAAGCAGGCGCAAAGCCCGATGCCAATGCCAACCGTTCGGTTTTCATCAAGTCCACCTAATCCCAAGTGACGCCGAGCTGCCCAACTTGACTTCTGCCTGGAAGTAACCGGAATTCCTGCAGACAGGCTGCCCATCTCAGGTCGCCTCTTGCGGTGTTCAGGAAAACTCCAAAATCAGCGCGTCGACCGCGAGCGTCGCACCGGCACTGGCGTGGATCTTCTTCACGGCGCCGTCTTGCTCGGCGCGCAGCACGTTCTGCATCTTCATGGCTTCGACCACCGCAAGCGTCTCGCCGGCCTTGACCTCCTGCCCCTCGGTCACCGCGATCGAGACGATGAGCCCGGGCATCGGGCACAGCAGCTTCTTGCCGGTGTCGGAGACCGTCGTCACCGGCATCAGCCGGGCCGACGCGGCTTCCGCTTCGGTCCAGACATAGACCGGCACCTCGACGCCCTGATGCGCAAGGCGAATGCCGTTGGCGATCGGGCGGGCCTGCACCGCGACGACGTGGCCGTCGATCGTGCCCTGCCAGACCGGATCGCCCGGTTTCCATGCGGACCGCAACAAATGCGCGTTGCCGGCCCTGCCGTCGACATCGATGAAACGGATCGCGATCGCCTCGCCTTCGCGGGCAACCTCGAGCAGGATCTCCTGGCGATCGAGCCAGACCGCGCGGCGGCGCTCGCGCTGCACGACGCGGCCGCCCATCTGGCCCGATATCTGCCGCTTGCGCTCGCCGAGTACGTGATCGATGGCAGCGCCAACCGCTGCGATGCGACGCGCGACCTCGCCCTCGGGCATGCGCGGGGCAAAGCCCCTGGGGAATTCCTCGGCGATAAAGCCGGTCGAGAGGTTGCCTTCGCGCCAGCGCGGATGGTTCATCAGCGCCGACAGGAACGGGATGTTGTGCCTGATACCGTCGACATAGAACGAATCCAGCGCTGTGGCCTGCGCTTCGATCGCAGCCGCGCGCGACGGTGCGTGCGTGACCAGCTTGGCGATCATCGGATCGTAATGGATCGATATCTCGCCGCCCTCCTGCACGCCGGTGTCGTTGCGCACGGTGATGCCGTCCTGGCTCGCTTCCGCCGGCGGACGATACTTCACCAGGCGCCCGATCGACGGCAGGAAATTGCGGAACGGATCCTCGGCGTAGAGCCGCGACTCCACCGCCCAGCCCTTGAGCGTAACGTCCTTTTGCGCGATCGCGAGCTTCTCGCCGGCGGCCACGCGGAGCATCTGCTCGACGAGGTCGACGCCGGTGACGAGCTCGGTGACGGGATGCTCGACCTGGAGGCGCGTGTTCATCTCGAGGAAGAAGAAGCTCTTGTCTTGTCCTGCGACGAACTCGACGGTGCCGGCGGAATCATAGTTCACGGCCTTGGCCAGCGCGACCGCCTGCTCGCCCATCTTGCGGCGGGTGGCTTCGTCGAGCAGCGGCGACGGCGCCTCCTCGATGACCTTCTGGTTGCGGCGCTGGATCGAACATTCGCGCTCGCCGAGATAGATGACGTTGCCGTGCTTGTCGCCCAGCACCTGGATTTCGATGTGGCGGGGATCGACGATGAATTTTTCGACGAAGACGCGGTCGTCGCCGAACGAGGCCTTGGCCTCGGCCTTGGCGAGGTTGAAACCTTCCGCGACCTCGGACGTCGAATGCGCGATGCGCATGCCCTTGCCGCCGCCGCCGGCGGAGGCCTTGATCATCACTGGGTAGCCGATCTCGTCGGCGATCCTGACCGCGTGCTTGTCGTCCTCGATGACGCCGAGATAGCCGGGCACGGTCGAGACCTTGGCCTTCGCGGCCGCCTTCTTGGATTCGATCTTGTCGCCCATTGCGGCGATCGCGCCCGGGTTGGGGCCGATGAAGACGATGCCGGCGGCCTCCAGCGCGCGCGGAAATGCTTCGCGCTCGGACAGGAAGCCGTAGCCGGGATGCACGGCCTCGGCGCCCGTCTTGCGGCAGGCCTCGACGATCTTCTCGATCACCAGATAGCTCTCGGCCGCGGCGGGCGGGCCGATCAGCACGGCCTCGTCGGCCATCTCGACATGGAGGGCATCGCGGTCGGCCTCGGAATAGACCGCAACCGTCTGAATTCCCATCCGGCGGGCAGTCTTGATGACCCGGCAGGCGATTTCGCCGCGATTGGCGATCAGAATCTTCTTGAACACAGCTCTTCCTACAACGGCAGATTGTCGTGCTTCTTCGCGGGTGCCTCAACCTTCTTGTCCTTCAGCATCGACAGCGCCCTTGCGATCCGCTTGCGGGTCGAGTGCGGCATGATGACGTCGTCGATGTAGCCGCGCTCGGCGGCAATGAAGGGTGACAGGAAGCGGTCTTCGTATTCCTTGGTGCGGGCGGCGATCTTGTCGGGGTCGCCGATGTCTGAGCGGAAGATGATCTCGACCGCACCCTTGGCTCCCATCACCGCGATCTGCGCGGTCGGCCAGGCGTAGTTGAGGTCGGCGCCGATCTCCTTGGAGGCCATCACGTCGAAGGCGCCGCCATAGGCCTTGCGGGTGATGATCGTCACGAGCGGCACGGTGCACTGCGAGTAGGCGAACAAGAGCTTGGCGCCATGCTTGATCAGGCCGCCATATTCCTGCACGGTGCCCGGCAGGAAGCCCGGCACGTCGACAAAGGTGACGATCGGGATGTTGAAGGCATCGCAGAAACGAACGAAGCGCGCCGCTTTTCGTGACGCATCGCTGTCGAGCACGCCGGCAAGCACCATCGGCTGGTTGGCGACGAAGCCAACGGTGCGGCCGGCAATGCGCCCGAAGCCCGTGACGATGTTCTTGGCGAACATGTCGGCGATCTCGAAGAAGTCGCCCTCGTCCACGACCTTCAGGATCAGTTCCTTCATGTCGTAGGGCTTGTTCGGATTGTCGGGGATCAGCGTGTCGAGCGACATGTCGACGCGGCCGATGTCGTCGAAGCTCGGCCATTCCGGCACGCCGTCGGTGTTGTTGGACGGCAGGAAATCGATCAGGCGACGCATCTGCAAGAGCGTCTCGACGTCGTTCTCGAAGGCGCCGTCCGCGATCGAGGAGCGCGTCGCGTGCACCGAGGCGCCGCCGAGCTCTTCGGCTGTCACGACCTCGTTGGTGACGGTCTTCACCACGTCCGGGCCGGTGACGAACATGTAGCTGGTGTTCTTCACCATGAAGATGAAGTCGGTCATCGCCGGCGAATAGACGTCGCCGCCGGCGCAGGGACCCATGATGACGGAGATCTGCGGGATCACGCCGGAGGCGAGCACATTGCGGCGGAACACATAGGAATAGCCGGCGAGCGCCGCGACGCCTTCCTGGATGCGGGCGCCGCCCGCGTCATAGAGGCCGATGATGGGCGCCCGCGCCTTCATCGCCATGTCCTGGAGTTTTGTGATCTTCAGCGCGTGCGTTTCCGAGAGCGACCCGCCGAACACCGTGAAGTCTTTGGCAAAGACAAACGTCTTGCGGCCATTCACCGTGCCCCAGCCGGTGACGACGCCGTCGCCGGGCACCTTGTTCTTCTCCATGCCGAACTCGGTGGAGCGATGCTCGACGAACATGTCGAACTCCTCGAACGATCCCTTGTCGAGCAGGAGCTCGATGCGCTCGCGGGCGGTCAGCTTGCCGCGGGCGTGCTGCGCCTCGATGCGCTTCTCGCCGCCGCCGAGTTTGGCACCGGCGCGACGTTGTTCAAGCGCTTCGATAACGGACATCGATTGGGCCAACTGATCTACCGCTTTCTGGCGATTGGAGGCAGGTCGGTGCAAATGCCCTCATGGACTTCGGCAGCCATGCCGATCGTCTCGCCGAGGGTCGGATGCGGGTGAATGGTCTTTCCGATATCGATCGCGTCAGCCCCCATTTCGATAGCGAGACAGATTTCCCCGATCATATCGCCGGCATGCGGTCCGACGATCACGCCCCCGACGATGCGACCGGTTTCGGCGTCGAACAGCAGCTTCGTCATGCCATAGGATGCGCCCGACGCGATGGCCCGGCCGGACGCGGCAAATGGGAATTTTGTCGAACGGATCTTCCGTCCGGATTCGGCGACATCACGCTCGGACTTGCCGACCCAGGCGATCTCAGGATCGGTGTAGGCAACATTGGGGACGATCTTCGCGGTAAAGGCCGCCGGCTTCCCGGCAGCTACTTCCGCGGCGACGTGCCCCTCGTGAACGGCCTTGTGCGCCAGCATCGAACCGCCGACGACGTCGCCGATGGCGAAGACGTTGCGCGCCGTCGTTCTCATCTGATCGTCGACCTGAATGAAGCCGTTCGAATCGATGGCAACGTCGATCCGTTCGAGGCCGAGCTCGCTACTGTTGGGAACACGGCCGGCCGATTGCAACACCAAATCGTACGATCGTGTCCGTACCGATGCGCCTGTGGTACCGACCCTCACGCCGTCCGGCGTGATTTCGGCGGTTGATACGCTGCTTGCGACGTCGATATGCTCGAAGCGATGCGCGTTGCGCGAACGCCAGATCTTCACCGCGTCGGCATCCACGCCCGCCAGGATATCGGGAAGCCTTTCGACAAGATCGATCTTGGTGCCGAGCGAGTTGTAGACGGTCGCCATCTCCAGCCCGATGATCCCCGCTCCGATCACGAGCATGCGGCCCGGAATGCTTCGCAGCGCGAGCGCGCCGGTCGAGGTCACGACCCGCTCATCCTTGGGAAGCACCGCTAGCTGCACCGCGCGCGAGCCCGTGGCGATGATGCATTGACCAAATTCAATTTGCTGCGAGCCTGCCCCCTCACCGACAATCTCGAGCCGCGTGGCGGAGGCGAATTTCGCGATGCCGCGGATCACCGTGACGCGGCGCGCTGCTGCCATCTGGCTCAGCCCATCCGTCAGCTTCTTGACAGTGGCGTGCTTGAAGGCGCGCAGCTCCTGCAGATCGATCTGCGGCGCGGCGAAGCGAATGCCCTTGTCCGCGATCCGTTCGGCTTCCTCCTTGACGGCCGCAACATGAAGCAGCGCCTTCGACGGGATACATCCAACGTTCAGGCAAACTCCGCCCAAGGTGCCGTAGCGTTCGACGATCGCGGTGTTCAGTCCAAGGTCTGCGGCCCGAAACGCTGCTGAATAGCCGCCCGGCCCGCCTCCGATCACGACAAGATCGTAGCGCGTATAATCTGTTGCGCGCTGGCCAACATCCTGATCCGCTGAGATCGTCTCGCCTTGCGCGCCCGCTTCGTCCGAGGCCGACGCCGTGCCAATCATGGAGCCTTGAGACACCTTGTCTCCAACACGCAGCGACATGCTCGTGATCACCCCTGCGATCGGCGACGGAATCTCCAGCGTGGCCTTGTCGGATTCCACTGTGATCAACGCCTGCTCTCGCACGACGACGTCGCCCGCCCTGACGTGGACCTCGACGACCTCGACGTCTCGAAAATCCCCGATGTCGGGGACCCGGATTTCCTCTGTCCGCATCTGCGTCCTCACAACGCGAAGCGCCGCAGATCGGAGAGCACCGACGCGACGAAGCCCAGGAACCGGGCCCCAGCCACGCCGTCGACGACCCGGTGATCCCACGACAGACTCATCGGAAGGATGAGGCGCGGTTCAAACTCGCGGCCGTTCCAGACCGCCTCGGTGGCGGCCCGCCCGGCGCCGAGGATCGCCACCTCGGGCACGTTGATGATGGGCGTAAATCCCTGACCGCCGATGCCTCCGAGAGACGACACCGAGAAACAGCCGCCCTGCATGTCGCCCGACGCGAGCTGCCCCGCGCGCGCCTTGTCGGCGAGCGAGCGCATCTCCGCGGCAATTTGCCGAAAGCCCTTCTTATCGCAGTCCCGGATCACCGGCACGACCAGACCTCTCGGCGTGTCGACAGCGACGCCGATGTGGACATAGTGCTTGAGGATCAACTCATCGCCATCGAGCGACGAATTGAAGCGCGGGTATTTCTGCAGCGCCAAGGCCGCGGCCTTGATCAGCAACGACACCATGGTGAGCTTCGCCGTGTCCTTCGCGGCCTCGGCATTGGCGAGTTGACGAAAGGCTTCGGCGTCGGTCACATCCGCTCTGTCGAAATTCGTTACATGGGGAATGACGCTCCAGTTGCGCGAGAGGTTCGTACCGGTCAGCTTCTGGATCCGTGTCAGCGGCAGGCGCTCGACCGCGCCGTACCTCTCGAAATCCACCTTGGGCCAATCGACCGGGGCGCCGGGCTCAGGCGCCGTCGCCGGTCTCGATCGCACCAGTCCGTTGACGAAGGCCGCCACATCCTCGCGCAAAATCCGGCCCTTGGGGCCTGTGGGCACGACAGAGTCCAGCGTCACGCCGAGCTCACGCGCCAAAGCGCGGACCGACGGCGATGCATGCGCCGCCCCGCTAAGCTGCGGCTGCTGTGCACGTGCTCGCGAGTCATCGACTGGAGCCACGGGCGCCGGCCGTGACAGCGCCTCCTGCTGCGAGATCCGTTGCTCCACCTGCTGTGCCGACGCAGTCGCCGGCGGAGGCGCGGTGGATTCGCCGCGCCCTTCGAGGACCATCAGAACCGAACCTTGAGAAACCCGCACCCCGACGTCGATCATCAGTTTGGCCACCGTGCCTGCGGCCGGGGATGGCACCTCCATCGTCGCCTTGTCGGACTCGATCGACAGCAACGGCATGTCGATCGTGACCTCGTCGCCGACCGACACATTGATTTCGACTACCGGAACATCCTTGTAGTCCCCAATATCTGGCAGAACGACTTCAATTGAACGAGACATGCGCGCTCCGCCCTCTCTCAGCGCGACCAAGGCGATGCAACGCCGGTCGGCAATTCGTAGCTGGCGATGGCTTCGGCGACCTGCTCACGCGCCACTTGACCCAATTTTGCCAGCGCCGACAGCGCCGCAACGACGATCTGCTTGCGATCGACCTCGAAGAACGATCTCAGCGCGACGCGTGTATCGCTGCGCCCGAAGCCGTCGGTGCCCAGCACCGTATAGGGCGCCTCGATGTAAGAACCGATCAGTTGCGGATACGCCCGGACATAATCCGATGCCGCGACGATCGGCACCTTGCCGCCGAGGCATTGTACGACGTGGCTCTCGACCGGGGTCGACAGTGGCGAGAGCCGATTAGTTCGCTCCACATCGCGCGCCTCCCGCGCCAGCTCGGAAAAGCTCGTTGCCGACCAGACTTCGCAGGCCACTTTCCATTCGCTTTGCAGCATCGCTGCGGCGGCGAGCACCTCCGGGAGAATGGCGCCCGAGCCGACCAGCCTGATCTTCGCTGGCCCGTCAGCGCTCGGCAGAACCCGATAGAGACCCTTGATGATGCCGTCGCGTGCATCGTCGGGCATCGAGGGCTGCGCATAGTTCTCGTTCATCGCCGTGAGGTAATAGAACTCGTCGTTGCCCTGCTCGAGCATCGACCGCATGCCGTGATCGACGATGACGGCCACCTCGTAGGAGAATGCCGGATCGTAGGCCCGGCAGTTCGGAACGGTCGCCGCCATCAGATGGCTGGACCCGTCCTGATGCTGCAAGCCTTCGCCGCCGAGCGTCGTCCGGCCGGCCGTCGCCCCGATCAAAAAGCCACGCGCGCGCTGGTCCGCCGCCGCCCAGATCAGATCGCCGACCCGCTGAAAGCCGAACATCGAATAGTAGATATAGAACGGCAGCAACGGGAAGTTATGGATGCTATAGGAGGTCGCCGCCGCGGTCCATGACGAAATCGCCCCCGCCTCGGTGATCCCCTCCTCCAGCAATTGACCGTCGATCGCTTCCTTGTAGTATAGCATCGAACCGGCATCTTCCGGCTCGTAGAGCTGTCCCGCCGGCGAGTAGATGCCGACCTGTCTGAACAGGTTCGCCATTCCGAAGGTGCGGGCTTCGTCGGCGACGATCGGGACGATGCGCGGGCCGAGCGTTTTGTCCTTGAGCAAATTGGTGAACAGCCGCACGATCGCCATCGTGGTCGACGTCTCCTTGCCGTCGCCGCGCAGCGCGAACTCCGCGTAGGATTGCAGCGGCGGCACCGGCAGCGCCGCCGAAGCGCGTCGCCGCGCCGGCATGTAGCCACCGAGTGCCGCGCGACGGGCGCGCAGGTACTGAATTTCCGCGCTGTCTTCCGCAGGCCTGAAGAATTCCAGATCCTCGACTTGCTCGTTGCTGAGCGGCAGGGCGAACCGGTCGCGGAACGCATACAGCGCGTCGACATCGAGCTTCTTGGCCTGGTGCGACGTCATGCGCGACTCGCCGGCGCCGCCCATGCCGTAGCCCTTCTTGGTCTTCGCCAGAATGACGGTCGGCCGACCCTTAATGTCTTTCGCGGCGGCAAAGGCCGCGAACAGCTTCTTGAAGTCGTGGCCACCGCGCTTCAGGCCGTCGATATCCGCGTCCGACATGTGCGCAACTAGCGCCCGGACCTCGGGATCCTCGCTGAAGAAGTGGGCGAGGTTGTAGGCCCCATCCTTGGCGCCGAGCGTCTGATATTTGCCATCGACGGTGTCGGCGAATTTGCGCAGCAGCGCATGCTTGCTATCGCGCGCGAAGATATCGTCCCAGTCCGATCCCCACAGCACCTTGATTACGTTCCAGCCGGCGCCCTGGAAAAGTGATTCGAGTTCCTGAATCACCTGCCCGTTGCCGCGGACCGGCCCATCCAGGCGCTGCAGGTTGCAATTGACGACGAAGGTGAGGTTGTCGAGATTTTCCCGCGCCGCCAGGGCGAGCCCGGCGATCGATTCCGGCTCGTCCATCTCGCCGTCGCCGAACACACCCCAGACGTGACGACCAGCCGTCTGCACCAGGCCGCGATGCTGCAGATACTTCATGAACCGCGCCTGGTAGATCGCGCTGATTGGCCCAAGGCCCATCGACGCCGACGGCACCTGCCAGAACTCCGGCATCAGCCAGGGATGCGGATAGGACGACAGACCGGGGCCGCTCAGTTCCTGGCGATACAGCTTCAGATTTTCGTCCGACAGTCGGCCTTCGAGATACGCTCGTGCATAGACTCCGGGGGACGAATGCGGCTGGAAATACACCAAGTCGCCCTCCGACTCGGAGCTTGACGCGCGAAAGAAATGATTGAAACCGACTTCGAAAATCTCCGCGGCCGAGGCGTAGCTGGCGACGTGCCCGCCGAGTTCCCCATAGGCCTTGTTGGCACGGACCACCATCGCGAGCGCGTTCCAGCGAATGATCGCCGTCAGGCGGGTCTCGATCGCGATGTCGCCGGGGTAGGGCTTCTGCTGCTCGAGCGGAATAGAATTGCGATAGGGCGAAAACGGCGGAGAGTCCGGCAGAACGCCGAGCTCCTTCGCGCGCCGATCGAGCGCAGCCAGGATGTAACGCACGCGCTCGGCACCGGCGCTGTGGTGGAGCGATCCAAGCGAGGCGAGCCAATCGGCGGTTTCGACCGCATCCTGATCGGCGTTGACGACCTTGCGTGGCGGATCGATGTGTGCAGTCATGCGTCGGGCTCCGAGAAAGCCCGCACTTGGTAGCATCGGGTGCTATGGCACGTGGTGCTGAATTCGGCCGCGTTCCGACGGATTGCCCGGCTCCGGCGGGACGCGGAGGCTCGCATCGCAGCATTCTCTGCTGTTGGTTTAATCGGGCGAGTGATCGAGCCGTCGGCCGCCTGACAGGTGCTCCCGCTTGGTCACGGCGCAGCATACCGCATCGCTCAGCGCTCACGCCGCAGTAGCGGGCATCTTGTCGCAGATCAGCGAACTCGACGGCTCGCCGCGACTAGTGACCTGACCTTTCAAAACAGCTAACCTCGGCTAGCAGCAGGATCTGCATCAAGGCTTGACTGACTTGACGAATTGGCAGGATTGAAATGCCGCCCGAGACCGAGTTCGATCGCGATTTTGCGCGAATGGATCTGCCCGATCTTCGGATCAACTATGATCCTGTCGATCCGGATCAGTTCGATCGTCCCGTCACTTCATTCTGTCTCGAAACCAGCAAAGACAACGACGACCTGCCGCTGCACTCACACCGCAAAGGCCAATTGGTCGTCGCATCTCACGGCTCGGTGATGTGCCGGGCGCCCGGCGGCTTGTGGATCGTGCCTCCGCAAGGCGCGGTATGGATCCCGGCCGGCGTGCAGCACAGCAATTGCGTGGCCGATTTCGGCAAACTCTACACAGTGTTCATCGATCCGCAGGTCAGCATGCTGCCGCGGACCTGCTGCACGCTGATGATCACGTCGCTGGTGCGGGAATTGATCCACCGCCTCTCGGTGTTCCCACCGCTCTATCCGCTGGATGGACCGACCAGCCGTCTCGGCCGGGTTTTGCTCGACGAACTCGTGCAGATGTCGACGACGGATGAAATGTATTTGCCGATCTCCCCCGACGCCCGTCTTCAACACCTCGCGACCTCCTTGTTGAATAATCCGGGCGACCGCAGCACGATGGACGAAGTCGCCTCGCGCTACGCGATGAGCGAGAGTACCTTCGCACGCTTCATAGCCAAGGAAACGGGGATGACCTTCGGGCGCTGGCGCCAGCGTCTCCACATTCTGATCGCCATGCAACGCCTCACGGCGGGCACTTCGGTCCAGGCCGTGTCGCTGGAACTGGGGTACGAAACGCCCAGCGCGTTCATCACGATGTTCAAGAAGACGATGGGAAAGAGCCCCCGCCGCTTCCTTGCCGAGCGGTCGCGCCTGATTAATTCGGACAGTTTGTCCTAGCTCGCACGTCCCTGCCTGGGCACTTGACGACCGCGACCCCGCGACGCTTTCGCGGGGCCGCCCGTAACGACGTCAGCGTTTGCTGTAAGGCGCAAGCGGATACTCGAGCGACGCTTCCGCAATGGCCTTTGGAGCCACCACCCGAGGCCTGCCTTTCAAACCCTGCAGCATCACCATCGAACAGTGGATGTTCTGGCCGGTCTCGTCGAACTTGGTGTTGTCGCCGTACATCAGGATCGGCTTCATGTCGGTCTTCTTGAGCGCGCCGTGAATCGCCGCGGACTCCGGCGAAGCCGCCCGCGTCACGGCGTCTGCGACGATCTGCACCGCCTCGAACGCGCAGCCCGCATTGGCATCGAACCAGTCGTTCGGGTAGTCGGCCGCGAACATCTTCATGATCTTGTCGGTCTCGGGGCCCTTGGGATTGAGCCACAACGCCGACAGAACCGGACCGTCACCATACTTTCCGAGCGCGTCGTGATACGCCTTGTCGGACACGCCGTTGGAGTTGGGCGAAAACACCATCTTCGGGTCCCAGCCCTGCTTGATGCATTCGCGCGCGATCATGATCGCGTCGTTGACGCGCGTGACCGAGATCAAAGCATCGGCACCCGACGCTTTCGCCTTGGCAACTTCCACCGACAGATCCTTGGCCTTCTCGTCATAGGCAACGTGCTGCGCGATCTTGAGCGGAACATCCACTTCCTTCCACGCCTGATCGATGCTGGCCGCCGTCGACTGCCCCATCGTGTTGTTGAGATGGAGAACAACGGCGCTGCTCGGCGGATCCTTCAGCGTGCCGAGCACGGACTTCAGCTCGGCCAACGATTGCCGCACGATGGTCAGCGACGTGGGGTAATAGCGGAACACCTGGGTGAAGCCCTGTGAAGTTACCTGGGTGGCGCTCGCGATGTGGACCACCATCGGCACCTTGGCGGCCTCGCAGGCCTGCAGCGCCGAAATGGTGGCACCGGAATCCCACGCGCCGATCAGCACGGTGCAGCCCTGCCGGATCAGGCTCTCGGCGGCAATCCGGCCGTTCTCCGGACGGCTTTGCGTATCGGCGTGAACGATCTCGATGTCGAGGCCGAACTTCTCACGCGCGAATTTGGCGCCGAGATCGATGCCGCGCACGCAGGCCTGACCGGGAAACGCCAGCACGCCGCTGCTGGGCATGATCGCCCCGACTTTCACTTTCGTGTTCGCCGCAAACGATGGCCTTGATACCAGGCCTACCGCAATTCCCAATCCGCTTCCGACAATCGTCCGCCGCGTGATTCCGCTTCGCTTGGTCATCTCGATGTCCTGTTGCTGAAGGAGTGAAATCTTATCTCGACTGGTAGCTTCGTACGTTTTGGGACCGACCTCCGACCTCAAAGGCCCATCTCGGCCTTGATCAATTCTTCCTCGGTTTCGTCGTAGAGCGACGCGATCAGCGACTGATAGCGCTCGTTGATCTGCTTGCGACGCTTCTTCCGCGTCGGCGTCATCACGCCGTTCTCGAGCGACAGCTCCTCTGGCAGAATGCGGAACGCCTTGATCTGCTCGGCTCGCGCCAGCCTTCCGTTGGCCTTGCCGATCTCCGCCTCGATCAGCCGGTTGACGATCTCGGAGCCTGCCAGGTCCGCGTAACTCGCGATCTTGTCGTCGCGCGACTTCGCCCAGTCCATTGTGCCGGTGGCATCCACTTCGATCAGGGCGGTGAGATATTTTCGCCCCTCGCCGATCACAGCCGCCTCGGAGATGAACGGGCTGTGCCTCAGCTCGTTTTCGATCTGAGTCGGGCTGATCGATTTGCCGTTCGACGTGTTGATGATCTCCTTCTTCCGGTCGACAAGCTTGAAGGTTCCTTCCGGCGACACTTCGACGATGTCGCCGGTGTAGAGCCAGCCGTCGCGAAGCGCCGCTTTCGTCTCGTCCGGCTTGTTCCAATAGCCCGCGAACAATCCCGGTCCACGGACGATCATCTCGCCGTCCTGGAGCACGGCGGTTTCCCACGCCGGATCCGGCAGCGGGACCCCGACGTTGCCGGCCTTCGGCCACTCCGCCATCTGCACCAGATTGGCACCGACCAGTTCGGTCTGGCCGTAGCACTCCTTGAGCTGCAAGCCCCACAACTGCCACAGCGACATCAGCTCGGACGGCATCGCCGCCGACGAGGTGAACGCGACCTTCAGTTCGTCGAAACCGACCTCCGCGAGCAGCGGCAGGAACACTTGCTCGCGGCAGGCCGCGAACAGTTTGGAGACGAAGGCATCCTCGTGGCCGCGCTGACGGTCTTCGAGCGCCCTGCGCGCGATCGTCACGGCAAGCGTGTAGTTCTGATCTCCCGCTTCCCCGGCGGGATGCACCTTGCTGAGGATCTGTGTCGCAAAGCGCTGGTAGAACCGCGGCGGCGCCATATAGTAGGTCGGCTTCACCTCTTTGATCGTCTGGGCGAAGTCCGCGGTCGTCTCGCCGAAATATGGAACTGCGTCGGCGATCAGCGGCAACGTGGTCGCCTGCCCGCGCGCCACAGTGTGCGACATCGGCAAATGCACGACCACCCGGTGTTCCTCTTCGCGCATGCTGGGGCCGAACAGGGTGATGCAATGAACGCCGGCGAGAATGGAAAGGTGCGTCAGCATGGCGCCTTTGGGGTTTCCGGTCGTCCCGGACGTATAGCCGATGCTGACGACATCGGACGCCTTTGCTGTCGCGCTCTCCTTCTGCAGATAGTCATGCGCATCGACATCGTGTGCTCCAACAAAGTCGGCCAGCGACTTGATCGACGCCGAGGCCTCGCCGGTCCAATCCGGGTCGAGCACGATGATGCCGCGGAGCTGCTCGGCCCGACCGGAGGCGAGCACGATGCGAAGCTGCGGCTCCCCGCCGACGAACGCGAACTTCGCGCCTGAATCCGTGAAGCAGTAAGCCACTTCTTCGGGTGACGAGGTGAAGTAAACGCCCACCATGACGCCGCCGGCGCACATCGTGGCCATGTCGGCGATCAGCCATTCCTCGGACGAATCGCCCATGATCGCGACCCGATCGCCGCGCTCGAGACCAGCACGCCGCAGCGCGCTGGCCAGGTTCACGACACGCTGCGCATAGGCGCCCCACGTCATGGCGGTCCAGGCGCCGTGACGCTTTTGTTGCAAGGCGATCTTGTCGGGCCGCTCCGCGAGTCGCGCGGCCAAAAGCTGCACGACGGTCGTATCCGCCAACTGGGCGCCGGATGTCATCTCAGCGACGTTCATCTCAGCGCTCCGCGAAACGCTTGCGCTTGGCCGCGAATGCGGCAACCGCCTCGGCCCGCTCGGGCGACTTGAACGTCAACATCTCCAGCGCCGCAGAGGTGTCGAGCAGCAGGTGGGCGTACTGCTTGATGATCTTGTTGACGCTGTACTTGGTCCACACGATCGATTCCTTCGGCCCGCTTGCCAGCAGTTCGGCGTATGCGATCGCGGCATCGAGAACGTTGCCGTCTGCGACCACCTCGTTGATCATACCGATAGCAGCCGCTTTCTCGGCGGAGATGAATTCGCCGGTCATCAGATAGTGCTTCGCGCGTACGGGCCCCATCAGCAGCGGCCAGATCACCGCGCCGCCATCGCCCGCGACGACGCCGGCATTGACATGAGTGTCGGCGAAACGGGCTGTCGAGCTCGCATAGATCACGTCGCAGAACAGCGCGAGCGTGGCACCCAGGCCGACCGCGACACCGTTGACGGCCGCGACGATCGGCACTTCGACTTCCAGCATGTTGCGGATGAGGTGGCGACCGCTGCGTGTCGGGGACGGCAGCGTTCCCTTATCCAGCGACTTCTGATCGCCACCAGAGCAAAATCCGCGGCCCGCACCGGTGAGAACGATCGCGTTGACAGAACTGTCGTGATCCAGCTTGACGAAGACGTCTTCGAGCTCCTCGTGCATCTCCCAGTTGATCGCGTTGAGGATCTCCGGGCGGTTCATCGTGACGATCGCGACGCCAGTGGCGCGCTGCTCGACGATCAGGTACTTGTAGCCGTATTGCGACATTGATTTCACCGTTCGATTACTGCTTCTGGGTCCGCATCAGCCGGATCTGCCCGAGAATCTCCTCGGTCGGCCGCACGACGTTGTTTCCGTCGTTGAAATGCGGGATGACGTAGCGACCGACCATGTCGATCGCCTCCATGATCTTTTCGTGCGGGACGGAGTCCATGTGCAGCAGCACCTCGTCGATACCCATGGCCTCGAACTTCTCGATCTGACGAATGACCGTATCGGGGCTGCCGCACACCGTCGTGGCCGACTCGTTGACCAGATAGTCCCAGTCGTTGGCGGCGCGCTCCATCGACGGCACGCTCTCCCCCATGTATTTGTAGTCGTCGGCAATCGCCGCGAGACGCGGATAGGCATCGGTCGAGATCTTGGCATAGTGCATTAGCGGGCCGGCATAATCCGCCTTGGCCTGCTCGTCCGTTTTCCCGATGCCGATGAACAGCGGAATGCCGATACGCGGACGCTGCAGCGGTCCCTCCGCGTCGCACTTCCAGTTTTTTTGATAGGCGCCGATCAGCTTCTGCTGAGCTTCCCAGCCCTGATAGATGTTGCTGCTCATCACGGCGAAGCCCTGCGAGGCCGCCCAGAGATGACTGCGCTCGCTGGTCGCCGCGATCCCGATCACCGGATGCGGCTTCTGCAGCGGCTTCGGAACCAGCTGGCGCGGAGGGATCTGGTAGTACTTGCCGTCAAACGTGAAAATGTCCTGGCGCATCGCCGCTTTCAGCAGCGCCAGCCCTTCTTCCATCTGCGCCAGCGTTTCGTTCGGATCGACGTTGAACGCCCGCATCGCGATGGTGGTGTTGGCGCGGCCGCCGTAGAATTCCATGCGGCCGTTGGACAGGATGTCGGTCACGGCAAGCCGCTCGGCCGAACGCAAGGCGTGGTTGATGCGCTGCGGCATCAGCGTCACCGCCGCGCGCAGCTTGACGCGCGACGTCACCGCGGCCAGATAGCCGAACACCACTTCGGGCGCCGAGCTCGAGATCCCGCCCAGTGCCACGTGCTGCTCGGAGAGCGCGACGCAGTCGAAGCCGACCTTCTCGGCCAGACGGACTTCGTCGACCAGTTCGTGAAGCCTGCGCGAGTAACTGTGGCCGACCTGGGTTTCCTGTTCAGACCAGAACCCAAACGTAAGTGCCATGTCTCAATCCTTTTAGCTTGCGAGATGGCACAGGGTTTCATAGGCGTGGCGATATTTTCGCCCGAAAGCCGCGTTGCGTAGTAACGCTTTCCGAATTTTATGCTGTCAGCATTCGCAACATGGCAGACGCCACGGGAAGCTTCGCCACGCAGCGGACGGGCTGACCGTCAACGGCGGGCGATGGCGGCTCCGGCCTCGCTATCGAAGGTCTTGATCAGCAACTCGGCGACCGCCGCGAGGCACGCTTCGCCGATGGCGTAGCTCGAGCCGATCGGACTTCCGATCACGCCGTTCTGCGAAACCGATCGGATGCCGTTCTTCCACATCAGTGCGAGATCAGCCTCCGACAAGCCGCCAAGATGGCCCACCTCGAAGCGATCCGGCCTGACGCTGTCGGGCCTAATGACCATCATCAGCGACGTCTCGGCGATGTCGGCGTGGCCGCCGACGGCCAACACGTCTCCTCCGGCTTCGCGCACCGCATCGCGCCACGTGTCGATCCATTTCGTCGAGTCGAAGAACGCCAGGATCTCGACATCCGAGGGGACGGCCTCGCGCAAGCGACCGAGCATGTCCTTCAGGACCGGAAAATTGCCAATGTGACCCGAGTGAATCAGGATACGCTTGAAGCCGTGCCGCGCCAGGCTTGTGCAATAATCGACACAAATCGCTTCCAGCGTCCCCGGCCGTAGCGAGATCGTACCCGCGAATGGCAGATGGTGAGACGAGCAGCCGACCGTAATGGTCGGCGCCACCAGCGTGTTGCCGCGGCTGCGCGCGATCCGCTCGGCCAGAGCATCGGCATGATCCGCATCCATGCCCAAAGACAAATGCGGCCCATGCTGCTCGACGGCCCCCAGCGGGATCACTACCGTCGTGCACCCATCGGCCAGCGCCGCGGCGACTTCCTCGTGGCTCATCTGCTCCAGATAGATCTGATCGGGATATCCGCGCGTCATCGGCTCAACCCTTACTGTTCTTTGATAAAAATCTTGCACGCGCTTTGGTTGAGCTCTCGGCTGTGACATAGGCGTCGAGGTCGGCCACGGTCATTTTTTCGAGCGCCTGATCGCTCATTTGCGCGGTGAGGTTGAGCGATCGCTTGATGGCATGGAACAGCTTGCGGTCTTTCTGCCGCAACACGCCGCACACGTCTCGCGCACGGGATGCGACCTCCTCGGTCGGGACGATCTCGTTCACGGCGCCGATCGCCACGGCGCGCTCCGCGCCGACGAGCTCGCCCCAGTACAGCAGCTCTTGCGCCGCCCGCACGCCGAGCTTCTCGACGGCCCGGCGCATGCCTTTGGTCACCGGCAGCAGGCCATGGTTGATTTCCGGAAATCCAATCTTGCACGCCGCATCGGCCACAACATAGTCCGCATGCAGCAGAAACTCCAGGGCGCCTCCGACCGCATAGCCGCGGACGGCGCAGACGATCGGGCCCGGATAGTTCTCCATCGCCACGAGGAGTTCGTGGAAGAACCGGATGCGCGGCCTCGCGACGTCGATCCCGACGACTTCCTTGATGTCGCCGCCTGCGCTGAAGAAGCGGTCGCCGCTTCCGGTGAGCACGATGCCGGGCGGATTCTCGTCGTCGGCAAGGCGCCGGATCGCCTCCAGCAACTCGACGATTAGTTGCGCATTCAGCGCATTGGCCGGCGGCCGGTTCATCGTGATCGTAACCAGGTCTTGATCACGCTCGATCAGGAGAGAAGTGGCAGTATTCATCAATGAGACCCAAGCGAGAGGCGGCTGCAGCAGCCGGGGAGCGGTGGACCGAACGGCGGCGAGACGAGAGCCGCAACGCCCGACGCCTCGCCGAGACGGCGCGCCTCACAATCCCAGATAGGCACGCTGGACATCGGGGTTCTCGAGCAGATCTCGCCTAGATCCATGCAACACCACGGAGCCGTTCTCGAGCACATAGCCGCGGCTGCTCAGAGCGAGCGACTTGGCGACATTCTGCTCGACGAGAAGGACCGTGATGCCCTGCTCGTTGAGGGATTTGACGACGCCGAACATCACATCGGTCAGCGCCGGCGACAGTCCGATCGACGGCTCGTCGAACATCACGATTTCTGGCTTCGACATGATCGCCCGACCGATCGCCAGCATCTGTTGCTCGCCGCCGGACAGCGTGCCGGCGAGTTGGTCGCGGCGCTCGCGAAGTCGCCCGAACAGCTGATAGACGTAATCAAGCGTATTTGCCAGGTCGTGCCTGGCCCGCTTCAGCGAGCCGCCGATCAGCAGATTGTCCTCGACGGAGAGCGCACTGAAAATCTGGCGGCCCTCGGCGACCTGAGCGATGCCCATTTCGCAGATGTCCCACGGCGGTAGCCGCGAGATTTCGACTCCGTTGATCCTGACGGAACCGCGCGACGACGGCACGATCCCCGCGATTGATCGGATCAGAGAGGTCTTGCCGGCGCCGTTGGCGCCGACCACGCAGATCAGTTCACCCTTGCCGATGCGGAGCGACACGCCGTTCAGCGCATTGGAGCCGTCATAGGCCACGCACAGGTCGTCGACTTCGAGAAGCGCGTCGTCAGGCATGGAAACCGGCTCCCAGATAACTTTCCAGCACCGCAGGATCCGCTACCACCTCTGACGGCTTGCCCTCGGCGATCTTGGCGCCGTGGTGTAGCACCACCACGGTCGACGCCACTTCCATCACGATCCGCATCACGTGCTCGACCAGTAGGATCGTCAGTCCACCCTCGGCGAGCCGGTGCAGCACGCCGACGACGCCTGCCGCTTCGGTCGGACGCAGCCCCGCCATCACTTCGTCGAGCAGCAGCAACTTGGGGCGAGTCGAGAGCGCCTTCGCCATCTCGAGCATCTTGCGATCGGGCAACGTCAACTGATCCGTCCGGGCATTCGCCTTGCCGGCGAGCCCGACATTTTCGAGCGACTCATACGCCTTGTCCCGCGCCTCCTTGACGTTCGTCGTCCAGCTGAAGGCGCCCACCATGGCATTCTCGAGCACCGACATATCTTTCATCGGTCGGACGATCTGGAAGGTGCGCGCTATGCCCATGCGGCACACCGCTTCGGGCGGCTCGCGCTCGAGCGAACGCCTCTCGAATAGCACCCGCCCGGCGGTCGGTCTCAGCGCCCCGGCGACGAGATTGAAGCAGGTGGTCTTGCCGGCGCCGTTCGGCCCGATAAGGGCGGTGATGCGGCCTGCCTGCAGTGAGAAGCTGACGTCATTGACCGCGACCAATCCAACGAACGCTTTGGTCAGGTTCTTCACTTCGAGCAGCGCGGTCATTCCTCGACCTTCCGCAATTGTGAGATCCGGCCGCGCGCCGGCAGCTGGATCGCCTCGTAGAGCCGGACGATCGCCGGCCAGATGCCGTCGGGCAGAAACCACACGACCAGGATCAGCACCGCCCCGTAGGCGACGCTGTTCAGTCCGGGGAGCCCCAGGCTGTCGCCGAGCGCCCCCATGGCGTGATGCAGCGGGATCGCTGCCATCGAGCCGACCAGCGGGCCGAACGCAGTGCCCAATCCGCCGACCACAGGGCCGATCAGTACGTCGACCGAGATCGCCATGCCCATGATCGAATCCGGAAAGATCGCACCCTGCACCAAGCCCAGCACGCCGCCGCCGACCGCGGCCGTCGCGGCCGATATCGAGACCACCAGCACCTTGTGGCGAAAGGTCCGCACCCCCAGTGCGCGGGCGGCCTCTTCGTCGTCCCGCATCGCCCGCCAGACATAGCCCCAATAGGACCGCGAGATCAGCTCCGTTCCCGCGACGCCGATGGCCGCAAGCGCGAGCGCGACGAAGTAGTAGAACCGCGCGTCACCGCGCAGCATCCCGAGGTCCATCGTGCCGCTCGGCGCCTGATAGAACAGGCCCTGCATGCCGCCGACATAGTCCCACCCGCCGAACATGATCCGGGCGAATTCGGCGGCTGCGATCGTGAGCAGCGCGAAATAGATGCCACGGACCTCGAAGCGGAAGCTCAGCCACGCCAGCACCGCGCCGACGAAGCCCGCAATCACCGCGCCCAGCAGCAGACCGATCCACGGGGTGACGCCGTATTTGATGTTCAGGATCGCCACCGCATACGCACCGATTCCAACGAACAGCGCGTGACCGATGGATAGCTGCCCGCCGATCCCGAGCATCAGGTTCCACGATTGTCCCATGAAGGTGAACAACAGGACGATCGTCAGAAGTGAGATGACGTAGGCGTTGGACATGCCACCCACCACGGCCAGGGCGGCGAAAACCAGGGCGCCGGCACCCCAACGCTTGGTGTCGCTGGCTTGATCAGATGTCCTTTGCACCGAAAAACCCCCTCGGACGGAAAATCAGGATGATGATCAGGAGCGCGTAAGGGAGTGCTGTTTTCATCGACGGCGTGAACATCAAGGCCGCGATCGCTTCGGCGACCCCGATCGTCAGGCCGCCCAGAAGAGCGCCACCGAAGCTGCCGAGACCGCCGACGATCACCGTCACGAAGGCCAGCAGCGTGAAGTCGACGGCGAGATAGGGCTGCGCATCGAACAGCGGCGAGATCAATGCGCCGGCGACGCCAGCGCAGGCGGCTCCGATGCCGAAGGTCACCGCATAGACCCGAGGGATATTCAGCCCGACCACCAGTCCGCCCAGTCGATTATTGGCGGCGCCCCGCAGCGATCGGCCGAATGCGGAGTACTTCAGATAGGCTCCCAGTGCGGCGATCAGCAGTCCGGCCGTAGCGGCCGCCTGGATGCGGGCCCAATCCAAGGTGAGCGGACCCACGCTCACGGTCTGGAAGGACAACTGAGACGCCGTCGGCCGCGGATCCGGACCGAACGACATCAGCAATACGCCGCTGAAAAGCAGTGAGAGGCCGATGAAGACGATGAACTGATAATGATGCGGCCGATTGACGAACCGCTTCACGACGAGCGTCTCTAGCAGATAGCCGAACACGAACATGACGACCGCGGCGATCGCGGCGGCTAAAACGATCGGGATGTCACAGATTTGAACGGTCCAGTATCCGATGTAGATCCCGAACACGACCATCTCGCCATGAGCGAAATTGACCACGCGCATGACGCCGAAGATGATGGTGAGACCGAGCGCGACGAGCCCGTAAACCAGCCCGATGAGCACCCCGCCGGCGATGACATTGAGCCAGAGCGACAGCATCAGCGACCGACCGCCGATGGATGCGCGATAGAAAGTCTTCGTCTTCCTTGCATGCTGATCGGTTCCATCTTGGCTGTAGCGGAAACGTAGCGGCGCCTGACGTCGTCCTGTGTTTCAGACCGCCTTTGGCGCGGCGAAACATCCGTCGATGTAGACGAGCGACTCACATCCGGCCCTCGTGGTCTGAGCCACCACCTCTCCGGTGAAAATGGTGTGACTACTGTCGCTGTAAGCATTCACCACGCGGCAATCGAAGCTGCAGACCGCGCCGACCAGACTTGGTGCTCCGGTTTTGAGATCGCACCACAAACCGTCACCGAAGCGGATATCGCCCTTGCTGCCGTCCTGCCCGGAAAACTTGAGCGCCAGATCGCGATGCTCGACTCCTAGAATATTCCAGCAGAACGACCCACTGCTGAGAATGATGTCGTGCGCACCGGCAGATCGATTGACACAAACCAGCACGCTGGGCGGAGCCGCCGACAGCGAGCAGCCCGCCGTCAGTGTCAGACCATGGCGGTTCGGCGCCCGACCTGTCGTGACGATCGACACGGTGCCCGGCACGCTGCGCATCGCAGCACGGAATGCTGCGGCATCGAGTGGGCTCGTTTCGGACAGCGGCGGTGTTGCGGACGGCATGGCTACGACCCTTGGATTCATGAGATGGATGCGCCCTCTTTGTCTGGTTGTGAGTCCGGGCATGCAGCGCTGCCCCGGTGAACGTCTGAGCTATCCGGCTGCTTGATAAAACTGGATGACGTTGCCGCCCGGATCCCGCACCTTCACCGCACGGCCGTGACTTTCCATGTCCCGGACCGCGTCGACTTGCGCCCCCATGGCTGCGGCACGCTCCATGGCGGCATCGAGGTCATCGACACCGAAGACAAGAACGGCATCTTGCAGCTGGTCCGAGACCGACTCCGTCGGTCCGGCGACGCAGAACGCAGCCGCATCGCTCACGAACTGGATCCACTTGCCGGGATCAGCGAAGCGCACCTTCAGACCCAGGCCTTCGTAGAACTCGGCCAGGCGTCCAGGATCGTTCGCTGTCAAATAGACTTGCTTCAGTTTCACGCTCGACATCCAAACCGTCGCTACCCAAGTGCGATCGTGGGTGGATAGTCGCCCGAGCCTCTCAGCATTACTGCTTGAACAACGCCTGTCACAGAAGCTTCATCAGCATTTTATGCTGTAACGACTTGTCGAGCCGCTAGATCCAACTCTGCATCCGGCCGATCTTTGCCATTTTCTGGTTGACGAGGTGGGCGTCGTTGCTGCGAACCTTTTGTCTCGCGCAACGCCCGCGGCGTGGTCAGCGACGTGGGACCGAAGCCACACGCGACGACAGGCGGTTGTACGAAACAGGGCAGTTCTCGACATCGAGCTCTGCTGCACGTCCCGTCAAGTGACACGGGGAGCCAATCGATGGAGCGGCGGGCATTACATCTTGACCGAATCCGTGGATCAACGTCGGCCTGCATATCGCATAGGCAAAAAATGTATCGGAAGTAGGCAACTAACCTTTTGATCGCAATGCACAATGCGAAGGTTGACGGTTTTTCGATACAAATCGACGATTTGTCGAAATCCCACAAGCGCAATTGCGGTTAGCTTTTACCACGCGATTGTCATCACCCCGCAAACGACGGTGATACGCGCCGCAGAAGACTGCCATACTTGGGAGATACGCGATGTCGACAACCTCTCTCGACAGAATAGATATTAAGATCCTCAACGAGCTCCAGCAGAATGCGAGCTTGACCAATGTCGAGCTCGCATCACGCGTCAATCTTTCGCCGTCGCCGTGTCTGGCACGCGTCAGAACACTCGAAAAACTCGGCGTGATCGATCGACGGATTGCCCTTCTCGATCCCGCCGTGCTCGGCATTGGTGTAACGGCTTTCATCCAGATCAAGCTGGAAAAGCAGGTCCAGACGTCCCTCGAGAATTTCACCCGATCCATCGACCGGCTGGCCCAGGTAATGGAATGCTATCTCATGACCGGTGAGAGCGACTACATGCTCCGCGTCATGGCGGCCGACATCGAAGATCTCGAAGACCTGATTGTCAACAAACTATCCCGCATTCCCGGCGTCAGCAGCATTCGATCAAATCTGGCCCTCAAGCGCATTTCGCACAAGACCGTGCTGCCGATCGACGCCAATCGGCCGGTCACCGTCAAGGCTTGCGCCACCCCCTCGCGCCCTCTGGAGCGCTCACCAAGACCCCGATACGACCCAACCGGTCCATTGCTGTCCGATGCGCCGATCGGGCTCGACACCAATCGTCCCAGCTACAGCGTGGAAAGGCTATGAGGCGCCCCGCCATGGGCTCCGGCCAGTTGGCAATAATGGTGAAGTTAAGATCGGCAGAGTGCTCGAGCGGCGCTGCGAGCCTGACAATCCGCACACGACCCAACGCGAGCACCCGTCGGTTCCAGCGAGCAGAGCGACCGAGATGACGGGATCGATCGAAGCGGCCCTGCAGGCGCTCGCCGACGGCGAAATCGTCGTGGTCACCGACGACGACGATCGCGAGGGCGAAGGGGACCTCGTCGTTGCCGCCTCGCGGTGTACGGCTGCGAAGATGGCCTTCATCATTCGCCATACATCGGGAATCGTCTGCGCTCCGATTACCCTCGAAGACGCGAGACGCCTGCGGCTTGACCCGATGGTTGTCAACAACGACTCGGCTCACACCACGGCGTTCACCGTGTCAGTGGACTACCGGCCGGATAACGGTACGGGCATCTCGGCCGAAGAGCGGGCCTCGTGCTGCCGTGCACTCGCCAACCCCAACGTCGGCGCCGGCGATTTTTGCCGGCCGGGACACGTTTTCCCGCTGATCGCAAAAGAAGGTGGCGTACTCCTGCGCTCGGGTCACACCGAGGCCGCCGTCGACCTGTGCAGACTGGCAGGTCTCGAGCCGGTCGGTGTCATCAGCGAACTGATGAACGACGATGGCTCGGTGATGAAGGGTCCGCAAGTCGCGGCGTTCGCCGACAAGCACAAGCTGAAACAGGTCACCATCGCAGACCTCATCAGCTTCCGGCAGGCCCGCGAGACGCTGATCGAGCGCGTCTCGAGCGTCACGGCGGAGAGCTCGATCGGCCCGCTCCAGGGCTATTCGTATCGCTCGCCGTTCGACCCCATTCATCACGTCGCCTATATCTACGGAGAACTGGGCGACGGCACCAACGTCCTCACGCGCTTCTATAAACCCAACATCCTGCGCGATTTGTTCTCGGGTCAGGAACAGGCCAAAATGAACGTCATTCTGCAACGCTTCAAGGATAATGGCAGCGGCGTGCTCGTCTATCTGCGCGACGGCGCGGCGGGCGTTCCGCCTGCGCCGCTAGGCCCGATCAGTTCGCGCGAAGACGACCGTAATCGGCAATGGCGCGAGATCGGTGTCGGCGCCCAGATCCTGCGGGATCTCAAGATCAGCTCCATCCGTCACCTCACGTCGTCGACGCATCACTTCAAGGGACTGTCAGGCTTCAGCATCGAGATCGTCCGAAACGAAGCGCTCTAACTCCAGCCATCCGCGTTTCGAAAGTCCATTGAGCGCGTCCCGCACCTCAGGCATCCGGCGAAGCTTGCAGTTCGTGTCGCGGCAGGTCTCCCCCGGGCCAGTCTGGCCGGCCTCGCGCTCGGAGAAGTAGCGCGCCGGCGATTTGCCAAGCGCCTTCTTGAACATGGTGATGAACGCGCTCACCGACTCGTAGCCGAGCGCCTCGGACACGGACTGAACCGTGTTGCCAGCAGACAATTTCTGGATGGCGACGATGATCTGAAGCTGCTGACGCCAGCGACTGAAGGTCATGCCGGTCTCGGCGAGCACAATGCGCATCAGCGTCCGCTCGCCGAGCGCGACGGCTTGCGCCCACTCCGCCACGGTCCTACGGTCGGCCGGATTGTCCATCAAAGCATCGGCGATCATACGCAGTTTCGAACTCCGCGTGATCGGAAGATGCAGCCGTTCGGTCGGCATGGCGATCAACTCGTTGAGGAGCACCGCGGCGATCTGCGCGGGCGGGCCGTCGGGATCGTAGAGCGGGGGCAGCGTCGCCATCCGATGGATCAGCTCGTGCAACAGCGGTGAGATCGACAGCGTGCAGCATTCCTGCGGCACGCTCGCCGCATCCATGTCCACATAGAGAAACAGCAGGCTGGCGTTGCCGCTGACGCGATTGCTGTGGGGCATACCGCCGGGAATCCAGACGCCGCAGCGCGGCGGGACCATCCACAGGCCGCTCGGCACTTCGCACGTCACACCGCCGCGCTGGGCGAGGACGAGCTGTCCCTTGCGATGGATGTGAACCGGCAGTTCGTCCTCCTGCTCCCGGGTATCCACCATGCCGGCCACGATCGGACGGTCCAAAATGTCAGGATCGAACCGCCGATAGTGCTGATAGAGCGTGCCGCGCATTGTCATCCTTTAGCAATTAATTGGCAGAATAACGAAATTCTCTCGACGCAGCAACGCCTATGGTCTCCGTGCTTCACGGACGATCACATCATGCCTTCACCATTTCTGTCTCGGCTTCTCGCAACAGCAGTGCCCGGCCGGCTCGATCCGAAATGGGCGCTGTTCTCTTCGAACTCCTTCATCGCGGCAATGCTCGCGATCTATTTTGCCTTCCGGCTCGGATTGGAGCGGCCATATTGGGCGATGCTCACGGTCTATCTGACCGCACAGCCGTTCGCCGGCGCGGTTCGGTCACGCGCCGTCTACCGCTTTGTCGGGACATTGCTGGGCGCCTGCGTGGCGCTGGCGCTGGTCCCGATCCTGGTCGATCAACCCGCGTTATTGTCGGTTGCCGTTACCGCATGGGCCGGACTCTGCCTCTATATCTCCTTGCAGGATCGCACGCCGCGCAGCTATGCTTTCCTGCTGGCAGGCTACACCGCGACGACAATCGCGTTCTCGAGCGTCAACGTTCCGGCGATGGTATTTGTGACCGCGCTGTCACGTGTCGAGGAGATCCTGCTCGGCATCGGCTGTGCGACCTTGGTGCACACCCTGCTGTTCCCGAGCGACGTCACTACTCCTGTGCTGAAATCCCTCTGCGCCGCATTGTCGGACGCCTTCGCCCGGACCACCGATGTGCTCTGCGCGCGCGTCGACAAGGCACCGAATACGGGACGCTGGAAGCTCGCTGCGGACATCACGCAAATCGAGATCCTGTCGACGCACCTGCGCTACGACACCGCCGCGAGCAAGCCGGACCTGCGCGCCATCGGTGCCGTGCAGGACCAGCTCGCATTGGTCTTGCCGATGCTGCTGTCGGTGGAGGACGGACTCGCCGCCTTGGGAGAGCGGCGCTCGGCCGAGTTGAACCACCTGCTGTCTGAACTCGCCGACTGGACACGTGCGCCGGGGCGATCACCGGCCACTTCCGACGAACTGATCAGAAAGTGCACATCGTTCGAAGCGACCTGTTGCGACGATCGCAGCGAATGGGATCGGCTGATCGAGGCCGGAACCGCGGCCAGATTGGCCACGCTGATCGAAGCGCTGGCTGCCGCGCGAAACCTGTCGCGGGCATTGCACAGCGGTGCTCACCCTGCCACTTGGAGCCAAGCTGGCCTGCGGGATCGACACGTGAGGCGACGCCTGCACAGCGATCCCGGCCTTGCCGTCCTGTCGGTCGTGGCTCTTGGCGTCGCCGTGCTCGGCTGCTGCACGGTCTGGATCACGACGGCCTGGCCGGAAGGCGGCGTCGCCACGCAAATCGCCGCCATCGCCGCGGCGCTCTACAGCAGCCTCGACGATCCCGCGCCAACGCTGATTTCCTACGCGCTCTGGACGCTGGCCTGCCTACCGATCGCCACGATCTACCTGTTTGTGATCTTCCCGGCCACCACCGGCTTTCCGATGCTGGTGTTCTCGCTGGCGCCGACCTTTCTGGTGATCGGCTATCTGCAGGCCAATCCCCGGCATTTCATCAAGGCGCTGGCGCTCGGTCTCGGACTGATCAGCGCGCTCGACCTCCAGAACAAATTCAGCGCCGACTTCGCTCTGTTCATCAATAGCAATGCGGCTGCGATGATCGGACTTCTCACAGCGTTCATCGCAATTCGATTGCTGCGTTCACTGTCGGCATCGGGAGCGGCGCAGCGTCTGCTGCGCCACGGCTGGTCCGATCTGGCGAGGCTGGCTGCTGCACGGCGGCCGATGAGCCGCGCCAGATGGACCAGCATCATGCTTGATCGATTCGGCCTGGTGATCCCTCGGCTGGCTGGCGCGACGACGGACATCGCGGTGGAAGCCCGTCCTTTGGCCGCGCTGCAAATCGGCCTCGATCTGCTCGCGCTCAGGCAAGCCGCAGTGCACGAGGACGCGCGCACCGACCCTGGCCTCCAGCAGCTTCTGCCGATGCTGTCGCAGGCATTCCGCTGGCTGGCCCGCGGCAACGCGAAACTGACGCCTGACGATGCGCGCGCCCTTCTGGCCGCGATCGACAACGCGCTGTGCGACACGCGCAAAGACACGACCGCCTGCCAGCAGCGAACGCTCGCGCTGATCGGCCTACGTCGGACGATGTTTCCGGATGCTCATGCTTTGTCCAGCAAGGCCATGCCATGAACGAGGAAATCGCCATTGCCGGCGTCTACGTTCCGACGTTAGCGCTGGCCTGTGCTTGTGCGCTCGCGGCCTGCTTTATCGCCTCCGCGGCCAACCGCAAATTCATCGGCGTCCATATTCGAAGGTATGCGTGGCACCCCGCGCTGTTCGACTTCGCCGTCTTCGTCATTCTGACCAAGATCTTCTACGCTGTTCTGGGAAAGCTGCCGCTATGACAACGATGAGTTCGATGTTTCCCCGCATGATGCTCACTGTCCTGATGGTGAGCGTCGCGGCACCGGTCGGCATCGGCATGTGGGAGCATTATGAGGCGGCGCCATGGACACGGGACGGCCGCGTCCGCGCCGACATCATCGCCGTTGCCGCCGATGTCTCCGGGCTGGTCGACGAGGTGCTGGTCCGGGACAATCAGGTCGTCCGCAAGGGTGATATCTTGCTGCGGCTGAATCCCGACCGTTTCCGCCTCGCCGTCCAACAAGCAGAGGCGTCTCTGGCCAACCGCGAAGCCGCCGCGGAGAAGGCAGCGAGCGACCGCGCACGATACGAGAAGCTGAGCGAAGGTGTCGTGTCGCAGCAACAGCGCGAGACGATCCGCGCTACGGATTTGCAAGCCAAGGCGCTTTATGGTCAGGCCGTGGCCGACCTTCAGATCGCGCGGCTCGATCTCGATCGATCCGAAATCCGGGCACCCGCGAATGGCCGCGTGACCAATTTCGATTTACGGCCCGGCACCTATCTCGCCGCGGGGCGCGGCATCATGGCGCTGATCGACATCGACACCGTGCGTGTCGAAGGCTATTTCGAGGAGACCAAGATCCCGCGGATCCACCTCGGTGACGCCGTTGACGTGAAGCTGATGAACGGAACGACGCTGAGCGGTCGGGTCGAGAGTATCGCTGGCGGAATCGAGGACCGCGATCGAAGTTTGGGGTCCAGCCTGCTCGCCAGCGTCAATCCATCGTTCTCCTGGGTCAGGCTCGCCCAGCGCATTCCGGTTCGGATCCGCATCCCGCGCAAAGATGTCGATCGCCTGATCGTCGGAACGACTGCGACGGTGCAAGTCAATGTTGGAAACCGCAACGCACCGCCAAACACCATGGGCGTTTTACGGTAACGCTCGGTAACGCGCTCAGCCGGCGCCGAGAAAATCTAATGAAAACAAAGCCGAATGGCGTGCCCGGAACGATTCGAACATCCGACCCTCAGATTCGTAGTCTGGTCCGGAGCATTGAAATAACTAGCGTTTGTTACCGTAAGCGCAAGCAAGAATCGCGAAATAACGCCGTTTCGCCGCGGCACCAGATGACCGTGATAAAGGGTCCGCCGATCGCGCCGGGCCAAGTAGAGGGAGGAAACGAAGATCGGATATCTTTCGCAAACGCCGAATGCGGAATTCGATCGCGGAAATCTAACGAACGACATCCAGCAGCAATACTGTCGTGCACATCAGACCGCATTTTGTGCTGAAGTCCGCAGCTCTCAGCGCCATTTTCGGCATTTGACGCGAGGTACGATTTCGACTGGACCAAAAAGCGCGCGCGAAACTTGAAGGGTCCCGATCACCAGGCTCCGCACGTCCAGAACAGCTCATTTCATCGCCCGGCTCAGATCTCGCAATGCCCGCGCCGCCATACCTGCTTTTGCAATTCAGAACTCCCAATCGCCGAGGGTTCTGCCGAGGATGACTGCCTGAGTTCGCGTTGCGATGATGAGTGTCCATTCCTTTAAATCGCGCGCTGACGAAATCGCGCCTATTTCCCGAGGTACTGTCTTCGATCGTCTCTACCTAGCGCGCGGAGCGTCTTTCTTCTGAAGCTCGACAGGTCGAACAGGAGCCTAGGCACTTTTTCCAGCGCCATCGCCTTGCCTTCGATTGCGAGATGTGGAATTCGCACCAATCTGGCACGACCGAGTTCTACAAATGCGACCGAACATGCGGTCATTCCCAATCCTGAGCTGGCTGTCTACAATGACGATGGATGCTGCTAGATCAGGTCTTCTCTCCAGAACGACGTATCGACATGCCGCGGCAAATTCCTCCTCCTGAACGCTCAAAGGTACCTTGACCTCCCTCCGAGGAGTTCCCGCCATATTCGGGTCCCATATGAACGATCGGCAGCGAGACACCTGATGCAGGTTCATGTTTTGAATTTCTAGTGGCTCGCGCACTTGGTCGACCTCTTCGCACCCGGCAACACATCCGTGCAAACGCCATCGTACTTCGGCAGCTAGGCCTATTGTTTCTCCGAACGTCGGATGCGGATGAATGGTTTTGCTGATATCAATTGCATCGGCGCCCATCTCGATCGCCGACAGGTTCTCCGATCATGTCGCCAGCCTGCGGGCCAACAATCACACCGCCGATGATCCGGTGAGTCTCTTGGTCGATGATTAGCTTGGTCGGCAAACTGGCCTTTCTGGCCGGTCAACGCAGTGTCCCGGCAGACGCAGGCTCCTGGCCAGTTGCATAGCCGCATCACATTCGGCGCTTTGGGGGGTGACGGCTGCGATTTCGGCACAAAATGCCGGGGGCGTTATGAGAATAGGCAAAGACAAACTGTACGAGGCACGACGTTGTGGTGTTTGGTACAAGAGGGTTTTGCCTTGACTTCACCGGCCGCGAAGCGCGGCTCTTTGGTCACTTGTTGTGGGCACAATCAACGAATTGGGCGAGATCTCTGCTCTCGCACCATGCACGGCTTGCTTGGCAGCGATGCACCGCATCTTTCAAAATTTCATTGATCTCCTAGCGACCGCAGAAGATCTCCAAGACTTCTCCAAAGCCATGGCGGACACAGCGACCGCTTTGGACCTATCGTGTTTTGCCTATCTAGCCCTCCAGCACTCAAGCAAAGTCAAACCGCGCCTAATCTCTACATATCCATCGCGGTGGGTAGCACACTATCTACGAAATAATTATCAAGTGCTTGATCCCGTCATCGGAGAAGCTCTTCGAAGCCCCGAGCCCTTTCGGTGGGGGGTTAATTTCAACTCGAAGTTCACATCGAAAGCACAGCATCGGCTTTTCGAAGAGGCCGCGGAATTCGGAATCCGATTTGGCTTTACGGTGCCCATTCACGACGGCCACGGCCCCATCGCTGCATTGACCTTTGCCGTGGACCAGAACCGCCCGCAATTCGAACGGTTCATTGAATCGCATGAACGCGCTCTTCAGCTTATGGCGATGTATTTCCATGCTCATACCCGCCGAAAGCTGGTGAACGTAGACGATATAGAGGGGGCACGCCTGTCACCGCGTGAGTTCGAATGCTTGGAGTGGGCAGCTCGGGGCAAGAGCGCTTGGGAGATTGGTTGCATTCTCGGCATCTCGCGCAACACAGTTGCCTTCTACCTAGAAGGCGCGAAGAAAAAGCTTGGTGTTCGGACGATTGTGCAAGCGGTAGCCCGCTTAGCCGCTGTGAAAAGAAAACAGCAAAATTAGGGGCGCAGCCCCCTACAACTACAGGTACTGACTTAAGACGCGTGATCCGCTCCAAAGGTGACGATGTACACCGTTGGAGGGACTATGATTCAGCTAATCACACCGTCCTTATATGGACAGTTCGCCGAGACACTTGCCGAAATGCATCGGTTACGGTATCGCGTTTTCAAACTTCGCATGGCATGGGACGTTCAAACCAGCGGCGACATGGAGATCGACGATTTCGATGCACTGCATCCCGCTTACCTAGTCCAGCTATGTGACAACGGGCAGGTGCAAGGTTCCGTACGCCTTCTCCCGACACTTGGCCCGACCATGCTTTGCGACACCTTCCCTACGCTTCTCGAAGGTCAACCTGCGCCGTCAACTCCTCTCGTTTGGGAAAGTAGTAGATTCGCGATCGATGTTGCTGCCGATGCCCCGAAGGGGGATCACGGTCTTACTCGTGCTGTTTACGAGCTATTTGCGGGAATGGTAGAGTTCGGGCTCTCAAGACAACTCACTGACATCGTTACCGTCACAGACGTCCGTATGGAGCGAATCCTTAGACGAGCGGGTTGGCCCCTGCGGCGCATTGGCAATCCTTCCGCAATTGGCAACACCTTAGCCGTGGCGGGTTACCTCGAGATCTCGCGCGATACCCTGGTCACCCTTCGTAGAGCCGGCGGGCTTTCGGCACCGGCCCTTTGGACGCCAGTAATTTTCGCGGCCGCGTAGAACAATGCAGGCCAGTACGATATGCCCGTTCCCGCCTAGAGCGGGGACGCCGCGTCTTGCGGTTCGCTACCGAGCTATAAACATGACGGAAATTGAAACTAGGAACGGTCAGCGGAACGCGGCGAGAGCTGTTGACCTGCAACAGCTTCGACTTGCGGTTGCCGCTTCTGACCATGGAAGTTTTCGACGAGCCGCAGAGGCGCTTTCAATCAGACATACCGCGTTCAGCCGTGCTATCGTCCAACTCGAGCACCTCGTGGGAGCTTCACTGTTTGAGCGTTCAAGTGGGGGAATCAAGCCTACGTTGACCGGCAGCGCAGTTTTGCGCATTGCACGACTGATTCTGGAGCAGGTCGATATGCTCGTTGACACCGGAAGGTCCGGTGGTCGCGGCGATACTGGGCATCTTGTCGTCGGCTTCTTCACATCCATGTCCACCGGCAATTTGCGAGCGACGATAGGTGAGTTTAAGAAGCTGTTCCCCGGGCTTGAACTGGCAACGATGGAACGCTCACACTTCCGTCTGATGACTGCCCTCCGTAGCGGAACCGTCGACGTTGTCGTTAGCCCTGGACGTTTACCTTCAAAGGACACAAGATCACTATTGCTCTGGAGCGAACGCATCCTGATCTCGTTGCCGCAGGATCACTGCCTTGCGGCACGCGAGATCATCTATTGGACCGATTTGCGTAACGAAAAGATCCTTCTAAGTGAATATGATCCAGGACGAGAGCTCGAGGATATCTTGATTTCGAAGCTGGTACTGGCCGACGATCGGCCCAAGGTAGAACGCCATGACGTAAGCCGTGGCATTATCAAGAGTCTGACGAGTATGGGCATGGGACTTAGTCTGGCTATGGAATCGGATATTGGTGCAAGCTTCACTGGCCTTGTGTACCGGGAGTTGCAGGACGGAGCGGGACCAAGCCGGGTGGACTTCTATGCGCATTGGCGCGACGACAATGAGAATCCGGCTCTGAAGCGTTTCCTCAATCTGTTGGCAGAACGCTATCCCTCACCCTCGCCGGCTCTTGGGGAATGACCAGATCGTCTCGCTTTTGCAAATCCACGGTCCGTGGCCATAAAGCGCGCCAGCATGGGCGCGATCAGCTTTGCCGGGTCGATACGCTGCCCACTTTCGCGCGCCAAGGCCTCTGCATAGGCGACGAGATCTCGATGCACTGACGCTGGAAGCTCAGTGGCGACCTTGACCGGCTTGTCGTCGGGCAGCGCTCCTATTCTAAGCTTGGGCATGGCGTTACCCTCCGTATGGCACAAGTATGAGGTCACGATTGACGAGAACGCGAACTGGAAAACCAGGTCGCACGGTCAGAGTAGGCTGGACGTTGAGACTGCGCCGAACCACCTGTTGTCCGGTTTGATTCAGCGAGTCCGAGGCGCCGTGTCGCAATGCCTGGATGATGGTGCTGTCGTTGCTATTGGTGTCGGAACCTGCTCCCATTTCCGTCCCGACTGCCAAGAACGTCGATAGCGCCGCAGCCTTGAACAGCTCGCCCCAGTGATTGTCGACCTGGTCTTCAAGGCCCGCATAACCAGCGCTGTCAGCGCCAGGCTGCCGCTCGAGAACGATGGAAAGTCCATTCGGCATGATCAGCCGCGTCCACACGAGCAGGACACGGGACTGGCCGAAGCTTACCTGGCTATCGTAAATTCCGATCAGACGCGCTCCCTGAGGCACAAGCAGAAAGCGTCCGGTCGGCGTGTCGTAGACATTTTCGGTCACCTGTGCCGTGATCTGCCCGGGCAGATCTGAGCGGATGCCGGTGATTAGAGCTCCGGGAATGACCGTCCCTGCCTGAACCACATACGGCGAAGCCGGTTTCGTGACGCGGTCCGGGCTTGTGGTACGGCGATCAACCGATGCATTAACGAAGGCAAGTTTGCGATCCTGGCCGTTCTGCCCAAAGCTATCGTCAGTTCCCGGCACGAATGATGAGGCGGCTCGGTCCGCGCTCGAAGCCTGGGCAGCTGCGGGTGTCGTCTCGCGAATATTGGTGGAAGCGAATAAACGGCTGACACGTGCGGCTTCGGTCTCCTGGTCACGACGCTGCTGCTCCTGATCGAAACCAGTCGTGGTCGTGGCTGGCGGCTGTCCCTGAGCAGCCAGGATTGGCCGGCCGAGATCACCAGGAAGTGGTGGGCCCAGCGAGGGCACTTGACGAGGGACGCTGGCATAGTCCCTCGGCAATTCGGCGAGGCCATCAGCGACGCTATGATGATCGGTGCTGTAGATCTCTTCAGCCGCAGGCCCGCGCGAGCGATTATTTTGGAGCGCCCAAAGCGCGGCACCCCCAACAAGAACCAATGCAACGGCAGCACCTCCCGCCAGGACCCTACGGGACAGCCGCGTGACGCGGGGATGATCTGCTCTTAGCCGGAAGCCCTGCGCCAATTCTTCTGACCTGTTCGGCGCGCCGGGCTGCCCGCTACTGTTATCGCTCTGAGGTGTGCTCATGACGACGGCCTCCCGTCGGTCCGGACAATCCGGACTTTCTGCTGGTGCTCGCCACCGAGCCGCAACTCCGCGGCAGCAAAAAGCCGGTCGACAATGAGGACGTTACCGTTGGCGCGGTAATTCACGATCTCGGTCTTGCCGTCATGACCAATGACGAAGAGAGGCGGCATCTCGCCTTGAACGATGCCCTGTGGGAACTCGATGTAGACCTTGCGTCCATCGTCATAAGCGGTGAGCGGTCGCCAGGGTGGTCCGTCGCCCTCAATGGCATAGCGGAAGCGACGCTGCGTCGGATCGGGCAGCACCGGCGTCAAAGCCACGGGCCGCCCCCTTCCCGGCCGGTCCTCCGGATAGTACCAGGCGACCGAAGGCATATAGGGTTTCTCGCGGGCGCGCAGCTCGATCAGGTATGTGCGCCGATCGGTGTTGACGACAAGATTGGTTTCGATCGACGCGCGCGTGGGCTTCACCAGAATATGGACACGGCGGGTATCTCCGTTGCCGCTTTCGGTATCGCCGACCACCCAACGAATGGTGTCGCCTGCCGCGACCGGACCCGATCCCGTCAGTTGTTCACCTTCCTCGAGCGCGATATCGGTGATTTGTCCGGGCGCGGCGTAAACCTGGTACAGCGCACCCGGACTGTAGGCGTAGACCTGTGCGGCGTTAAAATATCCCTTCTTGCGCGGTTCGACCCGAGCTGCACTGTTCGCCGTCTCGACCCGGCTCACCGGCTCGGTCTCTTCCTTAGTACCGGACTTGCCACCAAGGGCCGGTTTCCACGGTGGCGGGACATGAAGCGGCCGCGGCTTGTCGTCGGCAGGCACCGGCGGTGAAGGAAATGGCGGAACATCACTGTCGTAGCTGATTTCGGGCGGGGTGAACGTGGAGCAACCACCCAAAGCCGAAACGCACAGCAGCAGTGCCGGAAATATCGCTTTTCGGAACGCCGAACCATCTGATCTGAACGAGACGAAGCGGCTGCATGAAGCACGGCGCGGAGAAGCCAGATTACGAAATAACGTATTCACTGCCCCAACTCCTTCGACCAGTTGATGGCGTGGACGTAGACGCCGAGGGGGTTCTTGCGCAGCCGATCGGCATCGCGCGGCGTCTCGATCACGACGGAGAGAATGGCTGTCCAGCGCTCGGTTGAACTGAGAGAGCCGTTGTCGTAGGCCCGCTGAACCCACGCCACCCGAAAACTCTCCATCGACGCGCGAATAACGCTGGATACCTCGACCGACACCTGCACTTTGCCGAGCCTGGCAAAGGGATCATTGGTGCGGGCGTAGTCATTGAGGGCGGCGGCACCGCGATCGGTCGTGAAGTCATAGGCGCGCAGCCAATTCTGACGCAACACGATGGCGTCAGCCGGCAGGCCCCGGACATCTTCGATGAATCGCGCCAGGTGGTAGGCGATCTGCGGGTCGGTCGGCTGGTAGTCTGTATTGGCCGGTGCCACCCGCTGGGCCTGGCCAAGACGATCGACCTCGACCACCCAAGGCGTGATCGTGCCTTGGGTTGATTGCCAGACGAGACTGCCGGCGAGACCCGTCGACAGCGCGAGGCATCCAAATGCCATCAATCGCCAGTTTTTTGCCTGCACGCGGGCTGACCCGATACGGTCGTCCCAGACTTGCGCCGCTCTTTGATAGGGCGTGACGGGCTCAGGCGTGCGGCCGTAGTGAACGGAGGGACGTTTAAACATCAGTGGTTTCCTTCGGAGAGATCGATCGATGCGCCGCCTCCGCCATGGTCGCCGGAGCGAACGGCATGGGTGACGGCTGATGCGCCATGGCTGACGGTCTGGGCACGCTTCATGCGCCGCGCCCAATCGGGCGGACTATCCGTCGCGGTGTTCCCGGTCTCGGCGCCCCCTGTGGTTGGCGCGTGGTCAGCCGATTGAGCGCTATTACTGAGAGTTGCCGCTGCCCGGCGCAGCGGGCTTGCCACTGCCGAGAGCCCGGCATCGGCGACACCGCTGAGGCCGCCACTGCGATAAGCCGCAGATGCACCGCTTGTGAGCGCGGCGCCGCCGCGCGCGGCTCCTGCCATCGCTCCTCCGGCAAGCCCAGCTCCGCCCGCAGCCAGGCCCGCGCCTGCGACAACAATGCCGCCAGCAGCAAGGCCCGTTCCGACCGCGGCACCCGCGCCGAGCTGAGGTCCGCCGGACACCAAGCCGTTGGCGATCCCAGGACCAAAAATGCCGAGACCGAGCAGCGTCAATGCCGCGAGCACCAGCGCCATAGCGTCTTCGATGGTCGGCTGTCCGCCGTTGAACCCAGATGTGAACTGAGAGAAAAGAGTCGAGCCGATGCCAACGATAACGGCAAGGACCAGGACTTTGATGCCTGACGAAACAACGTTACCGAGCACACGCTCGGCCGCAAATGCGGTCTTGCCGAACAAACCAAAGGGGATCAGCACGAAGCCGGCGAGTGTCGTCAGCTTGAACTCGATGAGGGTCACGAACAGCTGGATCGCCAGAATGAAGAAGGCGAGCAGCACCACGACCCAGGCGAACAGCAGAACGACGATCTGGACGAAGTTTTCGAAGAAGCTGATGTAACCCATCAGACCGGAGATCGAGTCGAGGATCGGCCGGCCGGCATCGAGGCCAACCTGGGCAATTCGACCCGGTCGCAGGAAATCCGCGGATGACAGGCCTGTACCGGAGGCCTTCAGCCCGAGACCGGCAAAGCTCTCGAACACGATACGGGCAAGATTATTCCAGTTGCCGATCAGGTAGGCGAAGACGCCGACGAACAGCGTCTTCTTGACGAGCCGTGCGATCAGATCGTCGTCCGTCCCCCAGCTCCAGAACAAAGCCGCGAGGGTAATGTCGATTGCAGCCAACGTCGTTGCAAGAAAGCCAACTTCGCTGCCCAGAAGGCCGAAGCCAGAATCGATATAGCGGGTATAGGTATCGAGGAACTGATCGATCACGCCGGTGCCGGTCATGGCTTATTCACTTTCCGGGAGGGCCACCGACGGATGACCTTGCGGCATCCGGCTCTGATCCTTTAGTGGCAACTCAGATGGTTGGCTGGAGAGCGCGTCACTGCCAGCGGGAGCCGTCGCACTTCTCTTCTGACCGAAAAACCGGCGTCGGTTCTCAGCCCAGATCTGACGACAGTCGTCGTAGGTTGCTGTCTGTTCCGGCGTGACCGTTCGGCACCGCGCGAGACTGGAACCAATCGTGCCGGTGGTCTGTGGACCCGCCGAATTTGACGCCGCCTCATTGCCGTCACCGCGGAGCTGGATGGCGCATGCCGCCATCACCAACATCATGGATCCGGCCGCTGCGACAATTGGCAGTCGTTTGAACCTGCTGAACCCGCTCATCAATGAAACATCTGCACATTTGAGGATTGATAGCCCTGGCCCGGGGTCAGAAACCGCCGCAGCTGCTCGCGGCCCTGATCCTGCGCCGCCGCACGTTGAGCCGATTCAAGATTTTGCGCCCTGCCTTGCGCTGCAACGGTCGCCGTGAGATCGGCGAGTTGCTGAGCCTGAAGTGCAAGGATCTGGTTGCCGGCCTGCGTCGCCTGTAGGGCGCCGCTTGCGCCCTGGCTCGAAGTCACCAGCGCCGACGTCTGCGTGCGGTTGGTGTCGAGGTTGCTGACAACGCCGGCCTGCACACGCAAGGCGTCCTGCAGCGCGGCGACCGAGTTTTGCCAACGCGATTGCGCGTTGGTGATGAGTACTTGATTGGATTGACTGCCCGTCGCCGGCGCATAACTGGTCGAGAACGCGCGGTCGATCTGCTGCACATCATAGGCTATGCGCTGGGCCTGAGCGAGCAGTTGCTGGGTACGTTGGATCGACGATTGAAGTTGCTGCAGCGACGAGTATGGCAAATTGGCGAGATTTTTCGCCTGATTGATCAGCATCTGCGCCTGGTTTTGCAGAGACGTGGTCTGGTTGTTGATCTGCTGCAACTCGCGCGCAGCCGTCAGGACATTCTGGGCATAGTTGTTGGGATCAAAGACAACCCACTGCGCAGATGTCGGCGACACGGCAGCAAACGACAATGCGACAGCGCTCGCCGCCGCGAGAACGCAAAGACGTCTCATGATGATATCTCCAGATTACCCAGATTGGGGATGAGATCAGTGGCCCACGAGGCGTCGCGGTGTCGGAGCCAGGCGGGCACGAAGCCGTCGCGGCCATGTTCTGCGAGCAGCCGTTCGATTGAGGCCTGATCGATCTTGGAAGAGGCCGCAGTAAAAGCGAGCGCGACTTCGCCCAGACCCAACTCAAACATCCGATTGCCGCGGCGGGACTGGCAGTAGTAATCGCGCTTCGGTGTCGCACGGCTCAAAAGCTCGATCTGCCGGTCGTTGAGACCAAAGCGGCGATAAATCGCCGTGATCTGCGGCTCGATGGCCCGCTCGTTCGGCAGCAAAATACGGGTCGGACAACTCTCGATAATGGCAGGCGCAATCGCTGAGCCATCGATATCTGAGAGCGACTGCGTTGCGAAGATGACGGAGGCGTTCTTTTTCCGCAGCGTCTTTAACCATTCGCGTAACTGCCCGGCAAAGTCCTCGTCATCGAGCGCAAGCCAACCTTCGTCGACGATGAGAAGGGTTGGGCGGCCGTCGAGGCGATCTCCAATGCGATGGAAGAGATAGGCAAGTACCGCGGGTGCGGCGCCGGTACCGATCAATCCTTCGGTCTCGAAAGCCTGAACCGATGCTTCGCCGAGGCGCTCGAGTTCGGCATCCAGCAACCGGCCATAAGGCCCGCCGAGGCAATAAGGTTGCAGGGCCCGCTTCAGCGCGCTCGACTGGAGCAATACTGACAAGCCTGTCAGGGTACGCTCCTGGATTGGCGCCGAGGCCAGCGACGTCAACGCGGACCACAGATGGTCCTTGGCCTCGGGCGTGATCTCGATCTTTTCCCGCGTCAGGATCGCGGCGATCCATTCCGTCGCCCAACCCCGCTCGGAGGGGTCGTCGATCCAGGTCAGCGGCTGCAGCGCAACAGGTTCTGACGCATCGTCCGACAGCGCGCCACCCAGGTCATGCCAGTCGCCACCCATGGCGAGCGCAGCCGCCCGGATCGATCCGCCGAAATCGAAGGCAAAGATCTGCGCCCCCGGATAGCGGCGGAACTGCAACGCCATCAACGCCAACAGCACTGATTTACCGGCGCCGGTTGGCCCAACCACCAGCGTATGCCCGACGTCCCCGACGTGGAGAGAAAATCGGAAAGGGGTCGAACCCTCGGCTTTTCCGAACAGCAAAGGCGGTGCCGCGAAATGATGGTCCCTCACCTCGCCGGCCCAGACCGCCGACAGCGGAATCATATGGGCCAGGTTGAGAGTCGAGACCGGTGGTTGCCGAACATTGGCATAGGCATGTCCCGGCAGACTGCCGAGCCAGGCTTCTACCGCATTCACCGTCTCGGTCATCGCCGTGAAGTCGCGCCCTTGAATCGTCTTTTCGACCAGACGCAGCTTCTCGTCGGCGGCGCGCGGGTCGTCGTCCCATACGGTGACAGTCGCCGTGAGATAAGCTTCGCCGATCTGGTCCGAGCCAAGCTCCTGCAGCGCGGCATCGGCGTCCATCGCCTTGTTGTGGGCGTCGGTGTCGAGCAGCGTCGAGGCCTCGTTCGTCATCACCTCTTTGAGAATGGCGGCGATTGACTTCCTCTTGGCAAACCATTGCCGACGGATTTTCGTCAGCAGCTTGGTGGCATCCGTCTTGTCGAGCATGATTGCCCGCGTCGACCAGCGATACGGGAACGCCAGGCGGTTCAATTCGTCGAGTATTCCGGGCGTCGTCACGGTCGGAAACCCGACGATAGTGAGAACGCGCAGATGCGACGCACCCACCATCGGCTCGAGGCCGCCGGTCAGCGGCTGATCCGCCAGCAGCGCATCGAGATACATCGGGATCTCGGGCACCCGAACGCGGTGACGCTTCGTCGACACACAGGAGTGCAGATATGTCAGCGTCTCCGGGTCATCCAGCCAGACGCATTCGGGCATAGAACCCTCGACCAGCTGGAGCACCCGATCGGTGCGGTCGACGAATCCGCGCAACACCTCGCGGGCGTCGGCGTTCTCAGTCCGATCGCGGCCCTCATACAGAAACCGTTCCGCCCGCGCGGCGTCCTCAGCCGGTGGCAGATAGAGGAAGGTGAGGAAATAGCTCGACTCATAGTGAGCTCCCGCCTCCTCGAACTGGGCCTTTCGCTCGGCGTCGACCAGGGCGGACGCTACATCCGGAAACGTGCTTGCCGGATATCGGAATGCAGCATGGCGCTGAGCCTCGACAAAAACGGCCCAGCCGGAGCCAAGACGGCGCAAGGCGCTGTTGAGGCGACCAGCGACGGCGACGAGTTCGGCCGGGACTGCGCTGTCGAGATCCGGTCCGCGGAACCTTGCGGTGCGCTGGAATGAACCGTCTTTGTTGAGGACGACGCCCTCCCCGACCAATGCGGCCCAAGGCAGGAAATCCGCGAGGCGGGTGTTCGAGCGGCGATATTCGGCAAGATTCATCATGACCAGGAACTCAAATGCTGAGATGACCGGGGATGCGCAGATGACGGCGCACCACATCGACGAAGGCGGGATCACGTTTGGCAGCCCACACTGCGGCCGCATGGCCTATCGCCCAGAGCAAGAGACCTGCGATCCAGAGCCGCAGACCGAGACCAAGGGCAGCCGCGAGCGTGCCGTTGACGATGGCGACCGCCCGGGGCGCACCACCCATCAGGATCGGTTCGGTCAACGCGCGATGCACGGGCGCGACAAATCCGGAGACCGGCTCGTCCATCAGATCAAGACTCCGCCGCCGAACGAAAAGAACGACAAAAAGAAGCTCGATGCGGCGAAGGCGATCGACAGGCCGAACACGATCTGGATCAGCCGGCGAAAACCACCGGAAGAGTCGCCGAAGGCGAGCGTGAGACCCGTGACGATGATGATGATCACCGCGATGATCTTCGCGACCGGCCCTTCGACCGATTGCAGGATCTGATTGAGCGGCTGCTCCCACGGCATATTGGAGCCGGCAGCCAAAGCCGGAGCGGCAGTGAATAGAACCATTCCCGACACGGCGAGCGGCATCGCGCGTTTAGAGAGCAATGAACGAGGTCTCATGTTTGGTCTCCTGCTGGTGAAAGGCTGTAGTCGCCGGCGGGTCCGAGCCCCGTGACGCAAGCGAGTTCGGTGAGACGACGATCTGCGCCGCGGCCGGCTAGCACGGCGACGATGTTGATGGTCTCAGCGATCAGGGCGCGCGGAACGGTGATGACCGCTTCCTGGATGAGCTGCTCCAGCCGACGCAGTGCGCCGAGCGCCGTACCCGCATGAATGGTGCCGATGCCACCGGGGTGGCCGGTGCCCCAGGCCTTGAGGAGATCTAGCGCTTCGGCACCGCGCACCTCGCCGATGGGGATGCGGTCGGGGCGTAAGCGAAGTGACGACCGCACGAGATCTGACAGTGAAACCACGCCGTCCTTGGTACGCAAGGCAACGAGATTCGGCGCCTTGCACTGCAGTTCGCGCGTATCCTCGATCAGCACGACACGGTCAGAGGTTTTGGCGACTTCCGCAAGAAGGGCGTTGGTCAACGTGGTCTTGCCGGTCGAGGTGCCGCCGGCGACCAGAATGTTTCTGCGCTGAGCAACCGAACTCCGCAGGGCCTCAGCCTGGTCCGAGGTCATGATGCCGGCGGCGACGTAGTCGTCGAGCGTGAAGACGGCGACCGCCGGCTTGCGGATAGCAAACGCCGGAGCCGCGACCACCGGCGGCAGCAGACCTTCGAAGCGCTCGCCGGTCTCGGGCAGTTCAGCGGAAACGCGCGGCGCGCCGGCATGTACTTCCGCACCGACGTGGTGTGCCACCAGCCGAACGATGCGTTCTCCGTCAGCCGCCGAGAGGCTCTCTCCGGTGTCCGTCAAGCCGCTCGATAACCGGTCGATCCACAACCGGCCATCGGGGTTGAGCATCACCTCAACGATTGAGGCGTCCTCCAAATATCGCGCAATAGCGGGGCCAAGCGCGCTACGGAGCATGCGCGCGCCGCGCGAGATCGCCTCTGCTTGAGCCGAATGAATTGCCACCGCCGCCCCCACCGATGAGGCCGCGTGAAAAGCGCCTCAGATGGGGATGGATAGAAAAGGCAGGAACTGGCCCGGCGCAACAACGCTCCCGAGGCGATCGTAGTTTGGCGTAGAAAGAGAAAGACGCGGCGAGATGAGTGATACCGAGGACGCTGCTAACGACGTCTTGGCCACGAAGATTCTGGCTTCTGAGAATTCCATCAGGTCCGGTCATCCGGCTTTTGGTTCACGATGTCATCCGGAATTTCGCGTAGGAAATTCTGACCCTTCTGCAAGCGGCGGCCAAGCGTCTCGATAAAACCTTCAAAGCGCTCGCGGCCCTTGATCTGAGCGGCCGCCTGCGCGTCGTTCGGCAAGGGCGGCGTGATCGTCAGCCAGAACCGGACGAACAAGGCCAGTGTTTCAGCGGTAAGGCCAACATCCCGCTCCAGCCTCTGCATTTGTCGCGACAGCCGATCGAGACGGCGCGCAAACGCAGCCTCGCGCCGATCCTCCCCGTCCGGAGACAGAAACGAGGCGACCGCCGCTTCCACGATCGCCGATCGTGAAAGCTTCTTGCGGTCGGCAAGATCGGCGATCTGCTTCAGAAGCTCCGGCGGAAAATACACATTCATCCGATCCCGCATGGTCTCACAACTCCATGCCATCGTTCGGGTCGAGCGAGACCTGGCGGGCGATTCCACGCATCTGCTGGCGCAGAATGCGGGCCTGACTGGCGGCATCATCCGACTCGTCGTCGAGTACAATGGCAAATTCTTCCGCAGGCCGCGGGGCGGTCGTCTCCTTGGCGATGGCGACGTGATCGGGGAGCTCGGGTTCCCGGCGCAAGCCGCTGTTGGCGGCATCCTGTTGTGCCTTCTGGATCTCATCAAGCAGCACGGCGTCAGGTGTCTGCGGTGTTAGAGCTGACCACCCGTCCGTCCGTGACGAACGGCCGGACTTCGCGGGATCAGGCGGTGCTAGCACTCGTTCGGTAAACCGACGATCCTCGTAATAGCGTACTTTCTTCACCCGGATCGGGGGCGTACCGGCCACCATAACGATCTCGTCAGCGGGCGGGAGCTGCATCACCTCGCCCGGCGTGAGCAGCGGCCTTGCCGTCTCCTGCCGCGAGACCATGAGGTGACCAAGCCACGGATTCAACCTGTGACCAGCATAGTTCTTCATGGCTCGCATCTCCGTCGCCGTGCCTAGCGCATCGGAAACGCGCTTCGCCGTGCGCTCGTCGTTGGTGGCAAAGCTGACGCGGACATGGCAGTTGTCGAGGATCGAGTTGTTGGCGCCATAGGCTTTCTCGATTTGGTTCAGCGACTGTGCAATCAGAAAGCTCTTGATGCCGTAACCTGCCATGAAGGCCAGCGCAGATTCGAAGAAGTCGAGCCGGCCGAGCGCCGGGAACTCGTCGAGCATCATCAGGATGCGGTGACGGCGATCCTTCGTGTGCAGATCCTCGGTAAGCCTGCGGCCAATCTGGTTCAGCACCAGGCGGATCAGGGGCTTGGTCCGCGAGATATCGGACGGCGGCACCACGAGGTAGAGGGTCGCTGACCGCGGATCTGCGATCAGGTCGGCAATCCGCCAATCACAGCGGGACGTGACCTCAGCGACAACGGGATCGCGGTAGAGGCCGAGGAACGACATGGCGGTGGAGAGCACGCCTGACCGTTCATTATCGGACTTATTCAGCAACTCGCGCGCGGTCGAGGCAACGACGGGATGTGGACCTTTTTCGCCGAGGTGCAGCGTTGTCATCATCGCCTGCAGTGTCGTCTCGATCGGCCGCTTCGGATCCGAGAGAAACGCGGCGACGCCGGCCAGTGTCTTGTCGACCTCGGCATAGAGGACATGCAGGATCGCGCCGACAAGCAGTGAATGGCTGGTCTTCTCCCAATGATTCCGCTTGTCGAGCGATCCCTCCGGGTCGACCAGCACGTCGGCGACGTTCTGGACGTCACGCACTTCCCATTCGCCGCGGCGGACTTCCAGCAGCGGATTGTACGCCGACGACTTGGCGTTGGTCGGATCGAACAGCAGCACCCGACCGTGCTGCGAGCGGTAGCCGGCGGTGAGTTGCCAGTTCTCGCCCTTGATGTCGTGGACGATCGCCGAGCCCGGCCAGGTCAAGAGAGACGGCACGACAAGGCCGACGCCTTTGCCGGAACGGGTCGGCGCGAAGCATAGCACATGCTCCGGGCCGTCGTGACGGAGATAGTCATGGCCGAGCCGGCCGAGCACGACACCATCTGCGCCAAGCAGCCCGGCTGTCTTCACCTCGCGCGGTTCGGCCCAGCGCGCCGATCCGTAGGTCTCGACGTTCTTCGCCTCCCGCGCCCGCCAGACCGACATGCCGATCGCCGCCGCGATCGAGATGAAGCTGCCGGACGCGGCTATGTAGGCGCCCTCGACAAAGACCTGTGGCGCATAGGCGTCGAAGATGTACCACCACCAGAAGAAGACCGGCGGATAGTAGACCGGCATCCCGGCGAGTTCGAACCAGGGCTGACCGAGTTCCGGCTGGTAGCCGAGCCGCCACGCCGTCCATTCAGTGGCGCCCCAGATCGTGAGCAATACGATCAGGAAGACGACGGTGATCTGGCCCCAGAGGATCTTGGTCGCGTACATGGCGAACGCCCTTCTTTGACTTAAGCGTTGTGTAAACGAGGAAGCTACAAACCCAGGTCTCGTTTGCGGCCAAGGGTCCACTCGATGCCGCCTCCGTCCTTGGTGACGCCGGTGACGTGCTGGCCAAGTTTCTTCTCGATCTCGCGCGACCAGGGCACGAGCTGAAAGCCGAGGCCGTTGTCGATCATGGCGAAGCGACCGGAGGCGAGCGTCAGGCGTTGACGATAAGTGCCGCTCACATGCTCGCCGGTCGCGGCCTTCATGTGCGGCAATCCCGTCGTGGTTGAGAGCTCTGCACCCACCGCGTCCAGTTCGCGTCGACGCAAGGTGTTCAAGAGATCGCGCTGCATGATGACGCGCTGACCCTGCCGCCTGGCGAGCCCCTCGCTTGCGAGATGTTCGGCACGGGCCTGCATGGCGGCGCGCGCTTCGCGACCAAACCCTCCCATGGAGAGCGGCATGGGATCGCTCTCAACGAGGCGATGGTCGATCCAGGTTGCGCCGGGAGCGGTGATTTGCCGGTTGAGGTCGAAATCGGAGCGGTTGGCGAGCACCAACGTCGGGAGCCGGTCGTCCGGCCCCCCAAAGCGGCGGACCTCGACGATCCCTCCGATCGGCGGGGCATGCTCGAATGCCTCGATGCCTCGGAAGCGAACGTGGTGGGCGCGTCCGTCCGTGCCGTCGATCACGGCATAGGCCTCGCCGGTCAGTTCATCATGGAGTCCCCTGTCGACCAGCCGGCCGATGATCGGCGATGCCGGCTTCTCACCGTCGATCACGTAGTCAGCGACACCACGGGTCTCCCCGCGCTCCGTGAAGGCGCGGTGCATAGTCTTGATGACGTCGCCGCGCATGCCGAGGTCCCGGAGATTGCGCTCGGCCTCCAGCCCCACCATCCATTCGCCGGGGCCGGCAGGCGCAGCGAGGCCCATCTTCTCCAAGTGCTGGAGCCGTCCAATCATCAAACGACGGATTTCGGGGTCAGCCGCGCCGGGATTTTCGGGGCGCAGGTCGATGGCGCCGGTTTCGTCGGCGGCTAGGCGGATCTCGACGTCGAGCCGCGTCCACCGTTCGGCCGCGATCTCCTTTTCCAGGGCGTTGCGGATCTCGTGCTCGGGCTTCGGACCAAGCTCGATAGACGCCAGTTCCTCGGCGCGCGAGCGCAGGCCCCAGCTGATGTAGTCTCGCGAGATCACGAGGTCGGCGCCGGTCTGATCGACACCCCGCACGAGCAGATGAACGTGCGGGTTATCCGTGTTCCAGTGATCGACGGCGACCCAATCGAGTCGGGTGCCGAGATCGGCTTCCATTTGCCTGGCGAGATCGCGCGTGAAAGCTTTGAGATCGGCCATCTCGCCAGCGTCCTCCGGCGAGACGATGAAGCGGAAATGATGCCGGTCGTCCTTGCAGCGATCCGCGAAGGCCGCGTCGTCTGTACGGTCATGACCGGCATCGAACATCACCGCCTTCTCGCTGTTACGGGTGACGCCGTCACGCTTCAGATAGGAAAGATGGGCGGTCAGCGGCGCGGAACGGAAGGAACGGCCTTGGTGACGAACGACGCGCGCCTTCACCACCACGCGCCGCGCCGGACTGAACAGGCGGCTGCGGCTAAAGCTGATCCGGCCACGGCCGAAGCTCGAGCGCCCGTAGCTTGAGGAGCGCTTACCCGCCGCCGCATGCGAAGGGCTGTGACCGGCCTTCTTCGCCGAGCGCAGCACCTGATTGATGAAGCTCTTGGGCTTCGGCGCTCGTGTCCCGCGGATGCGGCCAGGCCGGATGCGAAAATCGCTGTCACCCGCGCTCATGGCAAAGGCTCCACGGGCGCGGAATGGGGTGCAGTGCCAAAAACACAATTGAATTCATTGGTGAATGCATCAGACGCGGCACGCGCCCCGACCGACCGGCACGGCCGAACCCAAGCCATTCCAATGGCTTGCGGTTCGAGCGGCGAGCCGCTTTTATCTCGCCGTCCTGCCGTCGTGGTCTCCCGGTCGCCGGTTCCCGAAAAAGCCGCCGCGACTTGGCAACCAGCTCGCGAAGCCCCCGCTGCTTCCGAGCGCTTGCGATAGCGATCGTTACCCGAAGGGCCGAGACACCCGAAGGGTGGCTCGGTGAGGAGCGAAGCGACGAGTAGAGCGCGGGCCGAAGGCATCGCCCATACGCCATCAGCTTGCGAACCCGCACACTTGGTCATTGCGATGCTCCCGAATCCGATCGAGGGACGAACACGCCAATAGGCCGGGGGACCATGGGCGAAACATCGGGCTGTGAGATTGCGGTCGTGACACCGCTCGATGGCATGAGCGCCAGCAACCGATCGCGCGGTTTCATTAGATCGGATCGCGTGACGAATAGCGTCGCAGCTGCTGCGGACTGTCCGCTGGACGTCCACCCCGGCGGCAGTTCGATGGCAAGCAGATTTGCAAGCTTTGCGACATAGGCTCGCGTCTCCCCTGGCAAAGAGCCGCCTGAGAGATGCTCTTCATAGCGAGCTGGTCCCGCGTTGTACGCGGCAAACACCCCAGGCGAGCCATACCGATCCAGCAGTTCGCGCAAGTAAGCCGTGCCGGCCAGAATGTTGTCGTGCGGGTCGTAGGGGTCGTTCCCGAGATTGTAACGCTCGCGAAGTTCCGTCCAGGTCGCCGGCATGATCTGCATCAGGCCCATTGCGCCTTTTGGCGATCTGGCCAGCACGTCACCAGCACTCTCGATGCTTAGGACTGATCGGATCCAGTTCGGCGCAATCGCAAACCGTTGCGAGGCTTCATTGATGAAGCCGACAAACGACTGAGCGGTCTGACTGACCGCCGGCTGGGCGGCTGATCCGCTCTGGGCCAAAGCAGCACTGCCACACGCGGTCAGAAGAAGCATCAGGGGCACGACAGCACAAATGCCCGTGCCCAACCCTCCCAAGCACGCGGTCGGGCTCGCGCCAGCCTTGCGGACATCGATCGAGACGGAGGATTGATCCCGGAATCGATCGAACCAGGGAATGGCGAGGAGAACACCTCGAATACGCACGATCACTCCTCCCACGTCCACACCGGCATCGCACGGCCGATCACGCTGGATGCCGGAAGAAGTCCAAAGTACCGGCCATCCAGGGAGTCGTCCGACTGCCAGTTCATCAGAAACAGCTCGCCGTCGCCGACGACGCGGCAGCCCTGCCATTTCGGCAATGGCCGCCCTCGTCCGTCGCGATCCTTCGCCTCGCCCACCGCGACGTCGTCGACCGAAATCGTGAGGCCGGTTCTGCAAACAGTCTGGCCGGGAAGAGCGAGCACGCGCTTCAGCATGGGGACGCCAATGGGCAAATAGCCGTTAAGGTCGAGGAAGGTCGCGAGCGGCTCCGGCGGCTGCACGGCGACCAATTCAGTGACTTGGAATTGGTCCGCCGGTCGGAGGCGGTAGAGACCGATCGGCACGCTCGCAGATGCGTTCCAGATGTAAAGCGGAAGCGGCTCCAGAACGATCGTCGCGATGAGCGCAGCAGCCACCCCAATCGTCACGACCAGCATCATGAGGCGGCCCTTCATCGCATCACCTTTTGGCGATGAAGCCAGGCCTGATGGCGCGCTTTCGTATACGGACGCGGGTTTTCGTTGACGGACAGGCGGTTATGAACGTGATGCCAATGATCAGGAGCGACGTCAGCCGGATCAATGTCGAGGGCCTCAACGGCGTCGATCATCTGCAGCACGCGCTCGACCTTCGGCCAGCCTGACAGCCGCAGCAAAATCTCTCCACCCGGCTTCACATAAGGAACGGTCAAGCAGCGCTGTCCCGATGAGACCGCGCGCAAGATGTCGATCCGCGAAATGATCGTGCCAAAGTCGTTGGACGTCCAACGAACGAAGGCAAAGATGCTGCCTGGTGCGAATGACAAGACGCGCCGATGGCTATCAAGCTTCCGTTCCTTGACAACGCGACCGAACCGAATGCGGTTTTCGATGCGCTTCTCCAGCCACAACACTTCCACTTCCGTGAGATCACTCATGCCACGGCTCCCCGACGCTGGAGCTGGCGGCCATGAGCTTAGGCTCGGCGGAGAGTGTGTATGGCCTGCGAAGGCAGGCTGGACTGTAGGACTGCCGTTGCCGCACGCCAACGGGGCTTTCGGCCTGCTCCGTTAGAAGAAATCCGAAGGATTTCTGGTTAGTAAAGTTAGAGCAGCTGGAAAGCGCGGAGAAACAAGCCCTTAAGTCCGATTCCGGTCCCCGATAGCACGAGGATCGGGTCCCCGATAGCACGAGGGTTGCGGTCCCCGATAGCACGAGCTGATTCACAGATTGTCCTCCGAATTTGGAATGAGACCGCGCCGGCGCAGGCGTGCCGTTAAGGGATCGACAGGCCTAGGCGCGAAGTTCAGCCGCTCGGTGCCGTCAGGATCGCGCGTGAGCACGAGCTGATAGCCGGGCAATGTCTGGCGATGGACGATCTGACGTACGTCGTAAGCAAAATGCTTGAGCGGCGAGAGGATGCCGGACTTGGTATGGAGATGCACAAGGTCAAAGCTCCAGCCGCCGTCCTGCCGGCCGCCGTGCTTGCGCACAAGACGATAAAGCCAGCGCTCAAGTCCGCCCGTCAGCTCGAAATAGGCGCGGTCGATCGTCAGCACGAGCGCTTCGTCGATGACGCCGGCATAGAACCAATCAGGCAGGATCAGCTCGATCCCAAATGGCCGGCCATTTGCATCGGCCGTCTCCTTCCACTCGTTGATCCAGGAGAAGCGATGCCGTCGCCGCTCAGCCGGCTGGCGGATCGATGTCAACACGGTCGTTGACTGGAGTCTGTCTAGGCCGGCTTTCAGCCGGTCGTAGTCACGCGCGCTGGTGCCGCGGCCGACAAACGTCAAAATCTCGTAAGGCGTTGCAGCCATCAGGCGCGACGTCTTCAAGCCGGCGTCACGTGCTTCGACGATTTGAGACGCAGCCCAGATCAGAACGTCTGCATCCCAGATGGTCGCCAAGCCGTGTTCCGGAACAGCTTCGACACGAATTGCAATCGCACCGGCACGGAAATCGATCGGCACGATCCGCTTGGTCTTTGCGAGGGAAAAGAACGGATAAGCCATCAGATCCTGCGCGTCGCGGGGCGCAAGATCGCCGGGTAGCGCCCGAAAGAGCTCAAGCTGCTCGCGCTCGGAATGGTGTTTGCGCCGCATGGTCACTGCTCTCACGCGGCAATCAGCGACGTTCTTGGCCCGCATACGGGCGCAGCGCGGGATGCTTCTTGGCCGGCAGCACCGTTCCCTTGCCGGGATCGGACGTCGATGTCTTGGCGCCGCGGTCGGCCCATGCTTTCAGGTCATCGACGGCGTAGACGACACGTCCGCCAATCTTCCGATATGTCGGTCCGGTGCCGTACGTGCGGTGCTTCTCCAGCGTGCGGCCGGAGAGGCCAAGGTAGCGCGCGGCCTCCGGGGTACGCAGGAAGCGCGGGGGTAGACCGGCCATCGGATCGGGCATTTGAGAACTCCAGGAGGACAGCGCACTACGCCTGGCTAGGCGGGCGTGTGTGCGGTCATCATGGAGAAGCAAGGTCTCGGAGGGGGATGCCGAATATGCAGGGAGCGATTTTCGGCATCCCTCCGGGCGGGCCCTACTCGTCCTTGCGCCTGGGCCGCAGGAGTTTGCGGTAACCACCGCGCATCAGCGCGAGGCCACCTTGCACCAAGCGGATAGTTCGATTGCGCAGATCATGCGTCTTCCAGGCGCGATCGGGGATGCGTTTTTTGCCGAAGAGCGCTTCGGCGATAGTGCGATAGCTGCCGCCGGCGCTGCGAGCATCAAGCGCGCGGATCGCGGCGCTTAGGCGTTCGCGTCGCTGTTTCGACAGTTGGTGAAAGGCAGGACCTGGCGCGCGTCCACTGATCGCGCGCCACAGCCGCCGGGCTGCATAGGCGCGCTCTTCTAAATCGCTGTCGAATGGCAGCTCGGCTGCGTATGACGCGCCGAGCACCGGCGGCTCTTTGGACCAGACACGGTGATCTATCGCGCCGATGCGCAGCACGGCATGCCAGCCGTCGACAGCGCGGCGCACCTGGCCAACTGTAAGGTCAAGCAGTGGCTGAGACGCCGATACGAGGTCGGCCGTCGAGGCAACCGTCACCGGAATGACCGTCGCTAGAACCTCCGGCGCCCAAAAGATCGTCTGCTCGTCGAATGACCTCCGCGGGTCATGGGCGAAAGCAGATACCCCATTTCCTCCTGAACTCCTCGGTCACTTCACCATCTGGGCTGCTTGCGATCATCGCTTCGTACTCGCGTCGATAGTCCGCGTTACGACGGAGACATTCCCAGGCGATGTCGGTGATTTCGGCGTCTTGTAGGCTCTTGTAGGAATCCGGCGACCGCCAGTCGAATTCAGGCATTGCTTCCGCCCCATTGCACGCTGCTAACAACGATTGCGCCGCAATAGGTATGAACGAGGCGGTTGTAGGAAGCCCCTAGTTTGGCACCACGTGGTGCACCGGAATGACCACTAGTTAGCAAAAGAAAATAGTTCTGCCTGCGAGTCGCCAGCCGGCGATTTTCTTCTATTTGGAGCCAGCGCCACGTAATAGGCGGCCCTGCTCGGTCAACCATTTGGCCCGCGCAAGGTGGCTCTGATATGCGATGCGCGCACGGTCCAGCTCTCGCTCTGGATCCATATGCAAGACCACTCGAGCAACTTCGCGCCAGTCCGCCCCCTCGCCCTCCGCCTGCAGGAGGCGCATGTACGTAACGACATGCTGTTCGTCATAGGCAGTCAGCAGCGGCTCGTTCGGCGCACTGTCAGCTACGTCTGGATCGAGGGATGGCTTCTGCATCATACCCGCTTTTAGAACGCCTATAAGCTACGCCATGGTTTGGTCGCAATCCAGACCTCCGCTTCCCGTTGGAATCCTGAATATTCGTTCGGTAGATCGGCGGCCGAGTTCGGTCGCGCACGTAGCGCCGCCACTCGATAGCATGTTCGGACACGAATAGGAACGATCGTTCCTAGAACGATCGTTCCGGCTCAGTTCCCATATCGCCATGGATCTCAAAGAGATCATGGCTGTGAATCTGCGTCGGAAACGCCACGATCTACAAATGACGCAGGAGGAGCTGGCCGAGCGCGCCGGTTTAAGCGCCCGTTACGTCGGCGCCATCGAGCGCGGCGATGTATCAGCAAGCGTCACCGTGCTCGGACAAATTGCTGAAGCATTGGGGGTCGAACCGGGGGACCTGCTCAAAAAGGCTGCGCGGCTTAGCAAATCGTAAGCCCCTTCAGGCCGACCGCGAAGCGCCCCGCCCGGCGGACCGGACGGGGCTTGGTGGGGCGCTCTTACTCGCCGGTCTTGCGCGGCCGGGACCAAAGCAGGGTGTAGCCTTCACCGCCTTCGTCGTCGAACAGGTTCGCGTAGATTGGCGCGTTGAACGAGGGGTCGTCGAGCTTGAGCGAGAGGTAATCGCGGCCCTCCTCGGAACGCTTCGACCAGGCTGCGCCGATCTCCGCGCGACCCACATAGATGCGGTGGCTGGGAGCGTTTTCGTTGGACCGGTTGGTCTCGGCGACGATGCGGACGCCCTTGGCCTTCAGGCTCAGGGTCACGATCTCGCCCTGGAATTCGTTACCGACCTTCTTGAAAGAACCGATGTTAGCCATGTCACTTCTCCTGTTGTGTTTCGAGCCCGCGACCACCGCGGCCTCGATGGCGATCTGCAGGCCGAAGACGATCGGCGACGCACCAGCTCGCGGGCCGGAGCGCAGCGGAGGACACCGTTGTGGCGACTTTCTTGCCTCGCGAGGAATGGGCGAAGCCCAGGGGAAGAAAGTCGCAACGACGGTGTTGCGGCTCAGACGATCGAGGCGAAGCCGGTCTTCGGCCAGATCAAGCCATCAACGAGGCCACGTGCGTCGTGTGCTGAACCGCAATCTCGGGAGAAGACGTGGCGTATCTCGGTTGTGCTGAACAAGAGGTGGTAACGATTCAAGGCAGAAAGAGAAACAATCTGCTGCAAAGGGCGGCATCGTCTCCGAAGAAACGATCGAGACATCGCCGTTCCGCCGCAGGCTTATGGCCGGCCAAAACGGGAACTGGTCTAGGCACTCCGAGGAGGACTGCTCTCCCCGCGCGCAACCCGATCATCCCTCGTTCAATGCTCGGATCTACTTGAGCCTGCTCGACGACGAAGGCGGTGATTGGTCACACCTCGCGCGTGGCGGCCGGAAAAATCGGCGGCGACGGATTCTCCACCACCCCGGCCAACTCGAACGGGCGGGGTTTGGCAAAAACGGTCAAGCGTGTCCATGCTGTACCGCCAACACAGACCGCGCCCAGGCAAGCGAAGATCTCACGCCAAGCCAGCGAGGGCATGCCGATCCGGAACAGGGCGAGCGCCACATGATAGCCGGCGACGGCGGCCGGAATAGCGAATGCGGTCGCGATCGCGATGCGCAAGGTCGAGGACCGAGTAATGGCGACTGCGGCTTGACCGAGGGCAAGCGTCAACGCCCCGCCCGCCGTTCCGATAAGCAGCGCGCCGACCACGCCGGCGCCATTCTGAAACGCCGTGATCCCGAGAGTCAGCGCGACAAAAAACGGCAAGGCATACACAGCGAGGGCAAAGATCGCCCAGCAGAACAAGCCGATGCCGAGTGTGTTGAGAATAAGCCCAATGGCGAGCATGGTGGTGGCTCCATGTGCATAGATTTGAGAGTCGCGCCTTCCACCACCACCACGGCGCAACCTGGACATAGGGTCGAAACGAGGCGGAGTTGCGGCGCATGCACCCCGTTAGGAGGCGAGAAGACGGCGCTCACGCGCCGCCGAACCTCCAAACGGGAATGCCGAGGCGCTTCGCTTTGTCCGCCAGGTTGTCCTGGATACCCGTGCCCGGGAAGTGCAGCACGCCGATCGGCAGGAGTTCGAGCATGGCGTCGTTGCGCTTGAAGGGTGCCGCTTTGGCGTGCTTCGTCCAGTCAGGCTTGAAGGCGATTTGAGGCACCTTGCGATTGGTCGCCCATTTGGAGGCGATAAGCTCCGCACCTTTGGGCGAGCCGCCATGGAGCAGGACCATGTCGGGATGCTTGGCGTAGACCTTGTCGAGGCGGTCCCAGATGAGGTGGTGGTCATTGAAGTCGAGCCCGCCGGTGAGTGCGATCTTCGTTCCTTGCGGCAACAAGACCTCGGTTTCAGCGCGACGCTTAGCTGCGATGAAGTCGCGGGAGTCGATCATTGCCGCGGTCAGCGTGCGGTGGTTCACGAGCGATCCCGATCGAGGGCGCCAGGACGATCCGGTGTGAGTCTCGAAGCGTTCGACGGCCTGGTCGCGGAAGAGCTCCAGGCAGTTGCGGCGCTCGATCAAAGTGATGCCTTCGGCCGTCAAGCGCTCGAGCTCGACCGATCTCACCTCGGAGCCATTCTGCTCGCGCTGGCTGTTTTGCTGTGCCTGCTCGTTGTCGTCGAGGTGACGTTCGATGCGGTCGACGGCACGGTGGAACAGGTTGACGGTCGACCAGAGCAGATCGCCCAGGTCCGGCTCGAGCCGCGTGTCGCTCAACGTCGCGACCAGGGCATCGAAGATGTCGGCGACGGCTCCGGTGATGATGTTGCCCTCGGGAAGCGGCCGTGGATCAGGCTGGTCGTCGAAGGGGCGGTAGCCAAAGAGTTGTAGTTCGGTGAGGACGTGATCAGTCGGAGAAGAGGCGTGCGGCGGTTCGATGTCGTCGTGGCCGGTCATTTGAGGAGTTCCTTTGCCGGATCGGCCGCGCCCATCGCGGCCTTCGTGGCGATCACTCAGACGGCACGCGGAACGGGCCAGAACCCGGAGGGCCGAAGCGGCAGCGGAGGATGGCGGAGGCCGGCTATTTTGTTTCGCGATGCAAAGCGCGCAGACTATATAAGTGTGTGCTCATTGACGGCGCGCGGCGGAAAATAGCCGGGCGTAGCCATTGCCGGCCCGGTCCGGTTGCCGTCCGATCGCCCTCTAGAAGGCCGAGGTCGCGTCCTCTTCCGGCAATGGCCTCGTTACGACCGACCTATCAACGTCGATCGAAGCACCTGCCTATTCTGCGGCTACCGTCGACGAATGCAGGAAGCGGACGACGTCCTCTGGTACGAGTTGAAGCCGCAACTCTGCTCGGAGGGTCTCGAGACCGAAGATGTGCAGGTCTTCGTTGAAATCGCCCAGCCGGGGCGACAACGCGATCGCTTCAACGCCGACGGCTTCTGCACGCTGGCTAAGCGTAGCCTGTACGGCATCTCCGGCGGCATCAGCGTCACGGGCGATATAGAGCCGACGCAGGCCAGACGGCAGCATCATGGCTGCAAGGTGATTGGCCGAAAGCGCGGCCGCCATCGGCAACGTCGGCAGCACGTAACGCAGCGACAGCATCGTCTCGATCCCCTCGCCAGCGGCGAGCACGTCGTCCACCACGCCGAAGCGGACGGCGTTGCCGAGCAGGTCGCCCATCGCCCGTCGTGGCGTATCGACCGGAGCCTTGCCGAGACGAATGCGATCAAAGCCGTCTGGATCGAGCCAGGTTCGGTGCGCTCCTGTGATCCGCCCCTCAAGGTCCGTGACGCGGGCAATCATCGCCGGCCAGGTTTCGGTCGGTAAATGCTCGTTCGGCCGATAGTAACAACGAGGATGGAAGCGAAGGCTGCCACCATGGTGGGCAAAGGCTATTCCGCGACGCTGCAAGTACGTTTCGGCTACCGTCCCCTCGATCGGGCTGGATATCGCAAAGAGCCGACGGGCGGCTTCCTGCGATCCAGCGGGCGCCACCGAACGAACGAGGTTCGAGACCGGCTGCGGGTCAGGACGAGGCAGCTTCAGAAACCGCCTCGCCTCCTCGGCGGCCGCGCTGAAGTCGCGCAATCCCCTGGATTCGCGGATGATGTCGAGGAGGTCGCCATGCTCGCCGGTCGCAGCGTCAGTCCATTTTCCGGCGGGGCCCTTCGGCGATTCCTGGAGCCGCACGAACATCGAGCGGCCCGGCGTGTTGTGGACATCACCGACCACCCAGTACCGCCCCGCCCGCTTGCCATTGGAGAGATAGTGTCGGCACACGGCCTCGGCCTCGCGCGCGAGACGGCGTGCCAGTTCGCAAGGCGCGGGGGACATCACGCGGCCTCCCGCCCACTGAGGCGCGCGACCGGATAGGTGTCGAGCACCTTTGTCAGGATCCCGACGCCGCTTGCGTCCGTGGGCACGAACATCCGTAGCTTCCAGGAGATGATCTCTCCAAAGAGGCCGTAAGCGCGGAGGCGATCGCGCATCGTGTCGTTGAACCCCGACAGCTCGATGCGGCATGCGCCCATCACCCGGACGCGGCGAAGCTGGAGCCCCTCTGCGAGGTCGAGGACGGTGCGTCCCTCCATCACCGCGGCAAAGGCAGCGTCCGGCGACAACGTAGGCGCGTCCGCCGAGACGACGTTTGCGACCCACGCGGCAGAAACCTTGCGGCCGATGATGCGTTCGCCCGCATCGGTCTGGAGCCGATAG
>NZ_LFKY01000025.1:0-37966 GCF_028128965.1 Bradyrhizobium sp. CCBAU 25338 | reverse complement strand
CGTTGCGACGCGACGAAAATGCTTCAGTTTGTCGAAGAAGTGGTCGACCGAGCGTTGGACTTTGCGGTCGCGCAAGTCGGGATGTGTGTCCGGCCACCGCGAGCCTCGACGAGGTTGATAATGGCCCGGGCGCGTAGCCGCGGTCGGCGACGAGGTCGCGATCTGGCCTGAGCGCTTCGATCAAGGTCGGCGCGAGGTTCTTGTCGGACGATTGACCTTGCGAGAGTACGATCCGTACAGGCATCCCCTGCTGATCAACTACCGCGTTGATCTTGGTGCTTAATCCTCCGCTCGTGGAAAAGACCCCTGATGCCGATCTGCTGCGCGAGATGATCGGCTTTGCCGCCCAAAGACTGATGGAGCTGGAAGTCGAAAGCCAGACCGGGCGGCCTACGGCGAGAAGACCCCGGAACGTCTGGCCCTGCGCAACGATTACCGCAACCGGATCTGGGAGACCCGTGCCGGTGCGGTCGAACTGCGCATTCCCAAGCTGCGCAAGGGCTCCTACTTTCCGGGCTTTTTGGAGCCGCGCCGGATGGCCGGGAAGGCGCTCACCGCGGTGGTGCGGGAAGCCTATTTGCAGGGCATCTCGACCCGCTCGGTGGATGATCTTGTTCAGGCCATGGGGATGAGCGGCATCTCCAAGAGCCAGGTCTCGCGGCAGCGCGCGGAGATAGATGATAAGTGAAGGCCTTCCTCGCCTGGCCGATCGAAGGCGACTGGCCGCATCTGTGGATCGACGGCCTGCCGACCGCGATGCCGACGGAGCTGCGGGTGATGCCCGGGCTTTACTGGCACCGCATCACCGAGACGGCCGGCCGCAAATTTTGGGCAACCATGTGCACACAATCTCTGCAGGTCATGACTCGCTTGCAAGTATTACATTGATATTGACCGTATATTTCTAGAGGCGCGAGGTTGGATGTCTGAGACTCCGATGTTTCTTGCCTCCGCTCAGCTCGACGTTGTGGGAATTCGCACATTTCTCCAAGCTGATCGTGGAATGGCTGCGGCACGGTCGCTGCAGCGGTCGCTTTGACTTGCGCAAGGCGCGGTCAGAGGAGGCTTGCGGTGAAGCAGGAACGAGAAATTCTGGCGTTGAACGCCTTCGACCAGAGCCGTGCGTCGGCGATGGGCGCCGAACTCGGGGAGTCGGTGGAACGACGACTGCGATCGTTCGGCAAGGCTTCGGTCCTGTTCTACCAGGAGCCGATCCGGATGGAACGCGCCGAAGGCGTCTACATGTTCGACGTCGAGGGTCGCCGATATCTCGATCTCTACAACAACGTCCCGTCGGTCGGGCATTCGCACCCTCGAATCGTCGAGGCCATTCGCCGCCAGGTCGGCGTGCTCAACACCCACACGCGCTATCTCAACGACGTGGTCGACGCCTATGCGGAGCGCCTGCTGGCGACATTTCCATCCGAGATCGGTCATCTGGTGCTGACGTGCACCGGGAGCGAGGCCAACGATCTCGCGCTGCGGATCGCGACGGTCGCAACCGGCCGGGGCCGGCTTCATCGTCACGGAGACGGCGTATCACGGCAACACCGCAGCCGTGACCGACGTATCGCCGTCCTCACGTCCCGGCCAGCCATTGCCGTCCCATGTGCGGGTGGTACCGGCGCCAGAGATGTTCCGCAATCCTGTCGGCGATCCCGGCAGACGTTTCGCCGACGATGTTGCGGCGGCGATTGCCGATCTCGAGCGAAGCGGTGTTGGCTTTGCAGGGCTGCTGGTGGACACGATCTTTTCGAGCGATGGTGTCTACGCCGAACCCGCCGGCTTCCTGGCGCCGACCATCGAGCTCGTCCACGAACGCCAGGGGGTGTTCATCGCCGACGAGGTGCAGCCCGGTTTCGGGCGCACCGGTGCAGCTATGTGGGGCTTCGCGCGCCATGGTGTCGCCCCCGACGTCGTGACCATGGGCAAGCCTATGGGCAACGGCTTTCCGATGGGAGGCGTCGCTCTGCGTGCGCCGATGCTTGATCGTTTTGCCGCGGACGTGAAGTACTTCAACACGTTCGGCGGCAATCCGGTGGCCGCTGCGGCAGGGCTTGCGGTGCTCGACGTGATCAAGGACGAGGGCCTGTTGCAGAATGCGGGCGAGGTCGGACGTCATCTGATGGACGGATTGCGCGAGATCGGCAATCGCCACATCCAGATCGGGGATGTTCGCGGCGCCGGTCTGTTCATCGGCATCGAGCTCGTCATTGATCGCGACGGCAAGGAGCCGGCGCCGGAGCTCGCGATCACGCTGATCAATCGCCTGCGCCAGCGCGGCTTCCTGATCGGCGCTGCCGGACCATTCGGCAGCACGCTCAAGATTCGTCCGCCGCTGTGTTTCGGCATGGATCACGCGGATATGTTCATCACCGCTTGCGACGAAGAGTTGCGCGCGATCGCGCCGGCCTGAGGGGCTCGTTCAAGTCCATGGATGCAAGGCCAGCCGGAGTTGAAGAACTGGATCGCCGATTTGGATAGGACATGACCGAGTTAAGCGATCTCATCACGAGCTTTGCCGCCATCGGCGCGACGGATGATGGCGGGGTCTGCAGGCTTGCAGCGACCGCACCTGACAAGCAGGCGCGGGACCTCTTTCTGCGCGAGATCGGTAACCGCGGCCTCGTCCCGAGGATCGATGCGATTGGCAACATGTTCGGCGTCGCAATTATTGAACCTGGGTCGAACGACGTTGTGATCATCGGCTCGCACCTCGATTCCCAGCCGACGGGTGGCCGATACGATGGTGCCTATGGTGTGTTGGCAGGCCTCCTTGCGGTTGAAGAGGTTAGGGAGCGCTGTCTTGCTAACCCCGGAGCCGCAAGACGCAACTTGGCCGTTGCGAACTGGACCAATGAGGAAGGCGCTCGGTTTCAGCACAGCCTGACCGGCAGTTCCGTTTTCGCCGGCGGTTTGAGCTTGCAGGATGCCTATGCCTGTACAGACGGTGACGGGGTCACGCTCGGCGCTGCGCTGGCTGCAATCGGCTATTGTGGCGTCACGCCACTCGAATATCGCCCGGTACGTTATGTGGAACTTCATGTCGAGCAGGGCGATCGGCTCGAGCAGGTTTCAGGGGACATTGCCGCGGTTTCCGGCGCATGGATGACGCGCAAAATATCGGCCGTCTTCGAGGGCGACTATTCGCATACGGGACCGATGCCGATGCCCTTGCGCCGGGACGCCCTGCGCGCGGCCGCCCGTGCGATAGAAGCCCTCTACGTCGAAGTGGCCCGCGAAAACGCCGGCGCGCACGCCTCCGCGGCGCGCACCAGCGTCTACCCGAATTCGCCGAATGTGGTCGCAGGCCAGGCCAAGGTCTGGTTCGAGATCCGACACGAAGACGAAGCCGTGGTCGTCGCAATTAGCGACCGTTTTCTGAAGCGGATCGAACGCGAGGCTCGCGAGATTGGAGTCGGCATCTCGATCGCTGCGGACGAGAAGAGATCCGCCTCTTCGCTCGATCGGGACGGAGTTGAATTAGTCCGTTCCGTGGCAAGGGATCTCGGCCTCAAAATCGAGACCTTCAAGACCATCACCGGCCACGACGCTTTGGCGATCCAAAAGCGCGTTCCGGCCTCGCTCATTTTCGTGCCGAGTCAGGGCGGACTCAGTCACAATCCGCGTGAATTCACAACACAGGACGCGCTCGACAAGGCTATGCGGTGCTCGCGGAAACGTTGTGGCGCATGGCCACTGCGCGAGAGTGACGTGCGAAGCGGCTTTGCAACTGGCGCCGTTCATTTCGAAGCAGCCTTATCATCGTAGCTCAAGCTTTCGCGTCCGCGAAACGTTCGTGGACGGGAAGAGACGGAGCCACCGAGCAGTTCGGAGAGCAGGCTCGTCAAAGCAGCGGCATCTGATGCGCCGAGCCTGTCCAGGATGTCCTGCTGAATGGACGAGATCAGTGGATCAATATCTTCGAAATGCGCCGCTCCTCTGCGCGAGAGGAAGATCAGAACCTTGCGTCGATCATTCGGATCAGGGCCGCGGTAGACCTCGGCCGACTGCACCATCCTGTCGATAATCTTTGTGAGCGTCGGACTATCGACAAAGAGGCGGGTTGCCAGATCGCCCATAGGCAGCCCGTTCCGTTCGGTCAGCGCCTCGAGCACACGATACTGGTGAGCGGACATGCCCCTTGGCTTGAGCTCCGCCTCGAGCGTCTGCTCGAGTAGGCGGTTCACGCCCCGGATGAGGTCGGGAAGATCCACTCTATTGGCCCTCGGCGGAGTTTATTTGATAAGTCAACCTTTGCATTGGAATATAAAGTGGAGCAAGTGGAAAGCAGATGTACTCCCGGTTGCTCAATAAATGGGCGGTTATTGCGCTCCGCGGCGAAGGAAACGGCAATCTGCATCCCGGACGGGGCGCTTTCGCTGCAAAACGGGTCTCGCCGGGACCGGATCGCCGTTGGCACGATTCGTGAGTGGTCTGTCCGGAAGCCCGGAGACGCCACAGTTGCGAAGTGTTCGAATATGTCTGCTCATCCCGCAAAGCGGTGCAGCGGGACTGTGGGCCCCTTCAGCCGAAGCCTGCGGGCGCTTGGCTGTCGACGAAATCAACCGGATCTACGGCATTCTTCGCCGTCCGGTCGAACTGCGTATCGTGAATGCCGGAGAAACCGGCGTGAGCGCCGGCCGAGCCGCGCGCGATGCAATTGAAATTGATGGCGTTGACGGCATCGTCGGCATGTTGCCCAGTTTTGCACGCGACTTCGTGGCGCGCGCGTCCCGCGGCCGTGTTCCATTCATATACACCCCGCAGTTCGAGGGCCGCTCGACGCCGGACGTCTTAGCGACCGGCGAAACCGCCGAAGAGCTTCTGGCTCCCGCGATCCAATGGCTTTCGGAATCGAGGCATGCGCGCCGCTATTTCCTCTGCGGCAATGACTATGTATGGCCGCGCTCATCGCTTCAGATTGCGCGCGCCTTGATCGGCCGCTTTGGCGGGACGGTGACTGGCGAGTGCTACCTACCCGTTGGCCAGCATGACTTCGACGAGATGCTGGACCGGATCAAAGTCACGCGTTCGGACGTCGTTCTTCCCTATTTCCTCGGGGGCGACTGCATCGCATTCAATCGGGCCTTCTGTGCGGCGGGATTGAGTTCGCGCGTGCTGCGCTTTTCCTCGGCGATCGACGAGACCGTCGCGTACGGACTTGATGTGGACGAAACGGAAAATCTCTACGCTGCTTCGAGCTATTATGCGTCGATCCGCTCGCGCAACAATGGTGCGTTCCTGGAGCGCTACCATATGGCGTTCGGTGATAGTCCGCCGCCCGTGAATGCCTTTGGTGAATCCTGCTACGAGGGCATCTATTCGCTCGCAGCCCTGATCGAAGAAGCTGCCAGCCTGGATGCGCGCAAGTTGACGCGCCTCTACGGCCGAACATTCCAGCAGCGCACGGCGCGAGGGGATCAAGCACAATCCGTGGTCGGGAGCCGGCACCCCATCTATCTCGCCAAGGTCGATGGCTACGACTTCTCGATCATCGCGCGTCGATAAATAACTTGCTTTTTCAAATATTGTATTCTTAATATTTTCCGTATCAAAAAACACATGGGGACGTCTATGCCTTTCTCCCGTCGCCGCTTCCTGCGGCACTCGGCCCTAGCCACGACGACGTTGATCGCGGCACCGGCTATTTTTCGCTCCGGTGCGTTCGGCGCCGAAAACCCGATCGTCGTCGGCAGCCTGCACGACCAGTCTGGTCCGATCGCAGCGTCCGGCACGCCCATGGTCTACGCGCTCCAGCTTGCCGTGGACGAGATCAATGCCGGCGGAGGGTTGTTGGGACGCCCGTTGAAAGTCATCCACTACGACACCCAGTCGAACATTCAGATGTACTCGCAATTCGCGCAGCAGCTTGCGGTGAAAGACAAGGTGGATGTCGTCCATGGCGGCATCACTTCGGCCTCGCGCGAGGCGGTGCGTCCGACCTTCGATCGTTTCAAGGTGTTGTACTTCTACAACGTTCTCTACGAGGGTGGTGTCTGCGATCGCAACACCTTCTGCACCGGCACAACGCCTGCGCAGACCGTGGAAAAGCTGGTGCCGAGCGCGATGAAGAAGGCGGGCAAGAAGGCCTACATCATTGCCGCCGATTATAATTACGGTCAGATCACCGCCAAGTGGATGACGAAGTACGTCAAGGATAACGGCGGCGAGGTGCTGGCGACCGACTTTTTCCCGCTCGACGTCACCAATTTCGGTACGACTATCTCGAAGATCCAGGCGGCAAAGCCCGACCTCATCCTGTCGGCACTGGTCGGCGGCAATCATACGGCCTTCTACCGGCAATGGACCTCGGCCGGCATGAAGGGCAAGATTCCGATCGCGTCGACCACTTTCGGTCTCGTCAACGAGCCGACCACACTCGATGCAGCCGAAAGCGATTCCATTCTCGGCGCCTACGGCTACTTCGAGGAGCTTACCACGCCGGCCTCGAAGAGCTTCGTCGAGAAGATCAAGAAGGCCCATCCCGACTCACCCTATGTCAGCGAGCTGGCCGCCTGCACCTATGAGGGTGTCATGCTTTGGGCTGCCGGCGTGAAGAAAGCCGCCAGCATCGATCGCATGAAGGTGATTGCCGCGCTGGAGGACGGGATCGCTTTCGATGGCCCGAGCGGCAAGGTTGCGTTGGACAAGCCGACCCATCACACCACCCGCAATGCGTTTCTCGCGGAGGTGAAGGACCGCAAATGGTCGGTGCTGGAGAGTTACTCCGACGTCAAGCCGGCCGATACTGCCAGTGTCTGCGATCTCGTCAAGAATCCGAACGACACCAAGCAGTACATCATCAATCTTTGATGTTAGCCGGGCCTCGCCACCGGCGGGGCCCGTGACTTCGAGGGGACCGAAAGAATCCAAGAATGGCGATCTACCTCATCGTCGCGCTCGACGTCCTGAATGGGATATCGTCGCTGTTCCTGTTGTGCCTCGGACTGGCGATCATCTTCGGCATGATGAAGATCATCAATCTCGCCCATGGCGAGTTCATCATGCTCGGCGCCTATGCGACTGTCATATCGGCCAATGCAGGCGTGAATATCTGGATCGCGATGCTGGTCGTTGCTCCGCTCTTCGTCGGTCTCGTCGGTCTCGTCATCGAGCGGTGCCTTATTCGCTTTCTCTACGGTCGCCTCGTCGATTCGATGCTCGCGACCTGGGGGTTGAGTCTGTTGATCATCGGAATCATCACCACGATCTACGGCAACACGCAGCAGGGTGTGCCGACTCCGCTCGGCGGTTTCTCGATCGGGTCGTATCAGTCAAGCTATTACACGCTGTTCCTGGCCGGGATGGCGATCGTGATGATGGCCGTGGTCTACGGTGTGATGAGCTACACCCGCTTCGGCCTGATCGCCCGCGCCACGATGCAGAACCCCGCGATGGCGGCCACGCTGGGCGTCAATCCGGCGCGGGTCTACATGAGTACGTTCGCGGTCGGAGCGGCGATCACAGGTCTCGCCGGAGGCTTGCTGGCTCCGGTTTCGGGCATCACGCCCGGCATGGGCGGCGCCTACGTCGCCAAGGCCTTCATGACCGTCGTCGGGGGAGGCGCCGCCATTCTGTCGGGGACGATGTCGGCGGCGAGCCTGTTCGGTGCTGTCAATCAGGTCGGCGCCTTTTTCACCACGCCGGTCTATGGCGAGGTCCTGGTGTTCACGGCGGCGATCGTGCTGATCCGCCTGCTGCCGCAGGGAATTTCCGGCCGCTTCTTCAAGGGGAACCTGTAATGACCATCCGCTTTCGCCTTGTGGCTCAGGCGGTTGCCGTCCTCATCGCGATCATCGCGATCGTGCTGATCCCGAGCGTCATCGAGCTGTTCGCAATGATGCAGTTGACGTTGTTCGCGGCAATGGCGGTGCTGGCGCTCAGTCTCGCCTTCATCTGGGGCTTTGGCGGCATCCTGTCGTTTGGACAGACGGCCTTCTTCGGCCTCGGCGGCTATGCCTACGCGATATCAGCGATCAATTTTCAGGATTCCACGCCGTCGATCCTGCTCGCCATTATCATTCCCGCGTTGTTCGCCGCGATCCTCGGCTACTTCATCTTCTTCGGCCGCATCTCCGACGTCTATCTCGGTGTGATCACGCTCACCGTGACACTGATCCTGTTCAACTGCGTCAACTCGACCTCGGGCGACGAGTACAGGATTGGCAAGGCATTGCTCGGCGGCTTCAATGGCATTCCGGCAGTGCCGACCTTCAATGTCCCATTCTATCCCGACCAAATCCTGTCGCCCGAACAATCTTGGTGGGTGACGGGCGGGACCCTGCTCGGGATATTCCTGTTGCTGCGTCTGCTGCTGTCCCTTCCGGCCGGACGCGTCATCGTGGCGGTGCGTGAGAACGAGGTTCGTGCCTCGCTGCTCGGTTACGACCCGCGGAAGGTCAAGCTGCTCACTTTCATTCTGAGCGGCGCGATCGCGGGTCTCGCCGGTGCGCTCTACGTCAATTGGGGCGCGTTCGTCGGGCCGACCATCTTCAGCCTGTCGTTGTCGGCGGAGATCATCATCTGGATCACGGTGGGGGGGCTCGGTACCTTGCTTGGCCCCATCGTTGGCTGTGTGCTCATCGAATACATCGTCGCCTATATCGGCTCGCAACAGGCCCTGAACTCCAACCTCGTGCTGGGCGCCGTGCTGGTCGTCTTCGTGCTGCTGCTTCCGAAGGGACTCGTGCCGACGGCGCGCGATCTTTTGATGCGGCTCGTGCCCGCACCGAGACCGAAGGCGCAACTCGCAGACGAGCAGTTACCGCCGTCGGTGGCGGCGTCCCACATGGCCGGAGCCGAATGACCATGGCGGACCTCGTACCCCTCCTCAAGGCAGAGCACCTCACGATGCGTTTTGGCGGTGTCGTCGCCAATGACGACATTACCTTCACATTGGAAGAGATGGAGCTGCGCTGCCTGATCGGGCCCAATGGCGCCGGCAAGAGCACTTTCTTCAAGACGCTGACTGGACAGCTTGTGCCCACATCGGGTGCGATTGCGTTTCGCGGTCAGCCGATCGCCGGCAAGCTGTCGCACGAGATCGCCCGCATGGGAATCGGCATCAAGACCCAGGTGCCGAACGTCTTCAACGGTCTCTCGGTGCGAGAGAACATCTGGCTCGCTGTTCGGCGGAAAGCGACGCCGCGCGCCCAGGGGCCCGCGGTCGATGCGGTTTTGCAGATGATCCGGTTGACGGATCATGCCGATCGCATCGTGGCTACGCTGTCACACGGCCAACGACAATGGGTCGAAATCGGCATGGTGCTTGCGGCTGAACCGGAATTGATCCTGCTCGATGAGCCGGCCGCCGGGATGACCGACGAGGAGACACTGCACACAGCCGCCATCATCCGCGAGATCAACCAGACCCGCGCCATCATCGTCGTCGAGCACGACATGGAGTTCATCAAGCAGATTGCAAAGAAGGTGACGGTCTTTCATCAGGGGCGGGTGCTGGTCGAAGACACCGTGGACAAGGTCTTGGCGGATCAGCGCGTGCGCGACGTCTATCTCGGCAAGAAGGTGGCGGCATGAGCGCGCTTCTCGAGGTCCGGGATTTACGATCGGGCTACGGCCGCATTCCAATCCTGTTTGGTCTCGACATGACGATTCAGGATGGCGAGTATCTCGGTATTCTCGGCCACAACGGCATGGGCAAGACCACGACGCTGCGTGCGCTGATGGGGCATTTGCCGACGACGGGGGGCACCGTCACGTTCGCCGGCAAGCCGATTACCCATCTCAAGCCGCACGAGCGGTCCAGGCTTGGCATTGGGCTTGTGCCGCAAGGACGAGAGATATTTCCCGACCTGAGCGTCCTCGAGAACCTGCGAATGGGCCTGGCGGCGGCGCCAAAGGAGGACCGATCGGTGATCGACGCGGTGCTTCAGGACTTTCCGCGCCTGGTGCGACTGCTCGACCGGCGTGGTGGGGCTCTGTCGGGCGGTGAGCAGCAATTGCTGGCACTGGCGCGCTGTCTCTGCACGAAGCCCCGGCTGATCCTGCTGGACGAGCCGACCGAGGGTATCCAGCCATCGATCATCGAAGAGATCGTCGAGACGCTGCTCGCACTGAAGAAGCAGTGGAACATGTCGCTGATCGTCGTCGAGCAGAACCTCGAGTTCATCACCTCACTGTCGGACCGGATTCTCAATATCCAGAAGGGGCGCATCACGGGAGAGCTCGACCGCGAAAACCTTCTGGCTCGGGACGGCGCGATGCATCCAAACTAAGTTCAATCTCCGGCGCGGCTGCGCCGGTCGTTACGATCGCTGGTTCTCTTGCTGCCGGCTTGTCCTCACAAGAAAGGATGACTTATGTCTATCAAACGCCCGACTGCCGAAGATGTCGCCGAGCTCGCCGCCAGCCTGCACATGAACATGACGGTCGAAGAGGCCGGAAGTTATCTTGCCCTCATGGGCGGGATGTTCGACGCCTACGACGTCATCGACGAGCTGCCAAACCCGCTGCCGCCGGTCAAATATCCGCGCATGCCGGGCTCCAAGCCGATGCCGAAGGACAACAAATACGGCGCATGGGCGATCAAGACCGAGGTCAAGGGCGCAGCCACCGGCAAGCTCGCGGGTCGTACCATCGTGCTGAAGGACAACGTGGCCTTGGCCGGCGTCCCCATGATGAACGGCTCGACCACGCTCGAGGGCTTCATTCCCGCCGCCGACGCAACGATCGTGACCCGCATACTCGATGCCGGCGGCACCATCGTCGGCAAGGCCGTGTGCGAGCATTTCTGCCTGTCGGGCGGCAGCCATACCTCCAATCCTGCACCAGTTCATAATCCCCTCAAGATGGGGTATTCGGCCGGAGGCTCCTCATCGGGAAGCGCCGCGCTGGTCGCAGCCGGCGAGGTCGACATGGCGATCGGCGGCGATCAAGGCGGCTCGATCCGTATCCCGGCATCCTATTGCGGCATCTACGGCATGAAGGCGACGCACGGGCTCGTGCCGTATACGGGCGTGATGCCGATCGAATCGACCATCGACCACACCGGCCCGATGACGGCCAACGTCGCCGACAACGCGCTGTTGCTGGAGGTGCTGGCCGGCGCCGATGGGCTAGATCCGCGCCAATATGCGCCGAAGGTCACGAGCTACACCGAGATGCTCCGCAAGGGCGTCAAGGGCATGAAGATCGGCATTCTCAAGGAGGGATTTGCCGTTGCGAACATGCAGGAAGGCGTTGCGTCCAAGGTGAAGGCCGGCGCAGAGCGTTTCGCAAAGCTCGGCGCCAGCGTGTCGGAAGTTTCGATTCCCGAACATCTTCATGCACTCGCGGCCTGGAACCCGATCACGCTGGAAGGATTCCTGGTCCAGATGATGATCGGCAACGGCATGGGCTTCAACTGGAAGGGCCTCTATGACGTGGGCCTGCTCGACGCCCACTCGGGTTGGCGTACCCGTGCCGACGACCTGTCGGAAACGCTCAAGCTCACAATGCTGGTTGGGCAGTGGGGCGTCAGCCATTATCGCGGTCGTTACTATGCCAAATCACGCAACATCGCGATCGCTGCCAAGGCGGCCTATGACGCAGTATTCGGCTCTTACGATCTGCTACTGATGCCGACCTTGCCCTGTGTCGCCACGCCGATCCCGGCCAAGGATGCGCCGCTCTCCGAAATCGTCCAGCGTGCCTTTGAAATGACGGCCACGACCAGTCCGTTCGACGTTACCGGTCATCCCGCGATGACCATTCCCTGCGGCCTGTCGGACGGTCTTCCGGTGGGCCTGATGCTGATCGCCAAGGACTATAACGAGGCGACCATCTATCAGGCGGCCAGCGCCTTCGAAGCCGACGGTGATTGGAAGAAATTCTGATGATCACGATCACCGCCGTCATCAAGGCAAAGTCCGGACACGAGATCACGATGCGCGACGCGTTGATGGCCGTTGCCGAAAATGTCGCGGCCAACGAGTCTGATACGATCGGATTCTTCATCTCGCAGAGCGAGGAAGATCCGTGTGTGTTCACGACGTACGAGCGATTTTCCGACAAGGCCGCGATGGATCGCCACAACGGTTCGGCGGCCGTCGCGACCTTCTTCGGAATTGCGAAGCCCATCCTGGATGGCGAGGTCACGTTGGTGACCTCAAAGGAGGTGTCGGCAACGATGCGGTGAGCCGGCTCCATTTGTCATTCACGGGAGAATATCGTGACATTACGGCTTCACGGCATCATCGGACGATCCGACGACGCGGCCTATGCGGGCCGTCTCCACCACGTCGAACATCATGGCGGGATCGAGTTCCTGTTCGTGCCGCCGTCCGACGTCGGCCGCAAGCGCTTTCGCTTGACGACCGATCGCGGAACCGATTGCGCCGTCAGCCTGGGACGGGACGAGGACCTGGTCGACGGGGCGCTGCTATTTCTCGCACATGATCGCGCCATCATTGTCCGCTTCGGCGAGCAGGAATGCTGGCGATTGAAGCCAGTCAACCAAGCTGCCGCGCTGAAGCTCGGTTGGAATGCCGGAAATCTGCATTGGCGGGTCCGTTTTGAGGGCGATCTCCTTGTTGTCCTGCTGGACGGGCCGCTCGACACTTACCGGGCACGAATTAAGGCGCTGCTCGAAGCGGGCGAGATCGTGGAGAGCGATGCTGTTTGACAGATTGCAGACGCTGGCCTTGTTGCAGCTCGGGGACAGTGCCTACCCGGCCGGCGGCTTTGCATTCTCCTGGGGGCTGGAAGGCCTTGCTGCGGACGGCATGCTTGCCAATCGCAGCGAACTCGATCGGATCATCGCGGACCAGCTTGAGCGACGCTGGGCAAGCATGGACCGTGTTCTGCTGCGCCAGGCCTTTCGGGCAGAGGATTGCGTGGCCATCGCGCGCGTGGATCGCCTGGCCGAGGCGGCAACACCTTCGGCCGAAATGCGGGAAGGATCGCGGCGGGCGGGCAGGGCGCTACTCGGGGTATGGTTCAAGCTCGATGGACCGCTATCGGTCGCCTACCGTGGCTTGGTGTCGTCGGACACCAGGCTGGGCCATCTGGCCGTTGTGCAGGCCGTCGTCGGCCGGGACGCGGGGCTCAGCCTGGAGGCAGCAGAACTGGTCTCGGGCTGGACGCTCGTAACCGGCCTCGTCAGTGCAGCCGTGCGGCTCGGGATTGTCGGCCACATCGAGGCGCAGCGCAGCCAGGAAGCCGCACGCATGTTGTTGGCGGGACTGCTTGAGGAAACTCCGCCGCCCGATGCGCTGCCTGCGAGCTTCACGCCGTTCATCGACATCGCGGTTTCGCGTGGACCGCTGCGACACGTCCGCATGTTCACGACTTGAGAGAGGATGCGTTTCCATGATGAACCTTTCACCGACCGAGATGGATCGCCTCGTCATCTTCAATGCCGCGCAAATGGCGCGCCGCAATCGGTCACTGGGAATCCGGCTGAGTCATCCGGAGGCGGTGGCCTACATTACAGACGAGGTCATGACCGCGGCGCGCCGTAATATGCCTTATGCAGAGATCCGCGACATGGCAGGCCGACTGTTGACGTGGGACGATGTCGAGCCCGGCGTCGGACAGATGATTCCGATGCTCTATATCGAATGCATGTTCGCGGAAGGGACCAAGGTGATGGCGCTTTTCGAACCGATCGGTCCCAGTGACACATCTGTCGTAGACGATATCGTGCCCGGTGAGATCATCGCGGGTGATGGGGACATTGAGAGTTTCGCAAGCCTGGCCGCGATCACTATCGATGTCACGAATACCGGCGACCGTGACGTTCAGGTTCGCAGCCACACCCACTTCTTCGAGGTCAATCGTGCCTTGCTCTTCGATCGCGCGGCAGCCTGGGGCAGGAAAGTCGACCGTCCCGCGGGGGCCGGTATCCGTTTCGAGCCGGGGGTCACCAAGTCCGTGCGGCTTGTTCCGATTTCGGGTGATCGCGTCGTGCATGGGCAGGCGGGCCTCGTCAACGGTTCGTTGGATGCGCCGTCGGCGAGGGATGATGCGCTGAAGCGGGCGCGCGCCCGCGGCTATCTGGGAGCCTGACCATGGCCATACTGTCACGCAAAGCCTACGGCGAGCTCTATGGACCGACCAAGGGCGACCTCGTGCGATTGGCCGACACCAGTCTGCTCGCCGAGATCGAGCACGACTACACCACCTACGGGCACGAATTGCTGGTCGGTGCGGGAAAGAACCTGCGCGATGGCGAAGGCGTCAACGCCTACAGGACTGCCTCACACAACATTCTCGACGTTGTCATCAAGAACGCCACCATCGTCGACGCCGTCGCCGGCATCGTGAAGGCCGACATCGGCATCCGTGACGGGCGCATTGTTGGCATCGGCAAGGCCGGCAATCCCGACGTGATGCCCGACGTGCATCCCGACATGGTCGTAGGTCACACTACGGCGCCGATTGCTGGCGGTCCTTTCATCGTCACCGCCGGCGCCATTGAGTCGCACGCGCACCTGATCTCGCCGGAGCAATCCGACCATGCGCTTTCCGGTGGGACGACCACCCTGGTCGGGAACGGATCAGGGCCGGTTTTTGACGTCGGCAGCGGGGCCGCTTCGACCTTCGCGCGCTTCCTGCAGGCTATCGAATTTTCGCCGCTCAATTTCGCCTTGTTCGGACGTGCGGGGTCCAACCCCGAGGCGATTGAGGAAGCGGTCGCGGCCGGCGGCATGTCCGTGAAGATTCACGAGGATTTCGGCGCCGCCCCCGCGGTGATTGATCAGAGCCTCATTGCGGCAGATCGCAATGATTTCGCTGTTCACCTCCACACCGACTCGATCAACGAATACGGCTTCTGCGAGGACACGATGGCGGCCGTCGAAGGTCGCACCATCCATATGTATCACGTGGAGGGCGCCGGAGGCGGTCACGCCCCAGACCTTCTCAAGGTCGTGTCGTGGGACAACGTTATTCCCTCGTCGACCAATCCGACCAATCCGTACACGTCTTACGGCATGGAAGAGGGCGTGCCGATGACGATGATCTGTCATCAGCTCAATTACAATGCGCCCGAGGACGTGATGTTCGGTGAGGCACGGGTGCGCGCCCAGTCGATGGCGGCGGAAGACTTTCTGCACGACATGGGGGCGATATCGATATTCGGCACGGATACGCAAGGCATGGGACGCCTCGCTGAGAACGTCGCGAAGTGCTGGCAGCTGGCCAGCGTGATGAAGGATCGGATCGGTCGCCTGCCCGAGGAAAAGACGGCACGTGCGGACAATGAGCGCATCAAGCGCTACATTGCCAAGCTCACCATCAATCCGGCTATCGCGGTGGGCATCGATAACCTCGTCGGTTCGATCGAGCCCGGCAAAATGGCCGACCTCGTTCTCTGGCCGCGCGCTTCCTTCGGCATCAAGCCCTATATGGTGATCAAGAACGGCTTCGTCGTCTGGGCAGCCATGGGCGACGGCAACGGCAGCCTCGGTTTGTCGGAACCGATGATCCAGAAGCGGATGTGGGGAGCGCTCGGTGCCGCACCGCAAAGACTGGGCGTCAATTTCATGTCGAAGCTCGCCATGGATGCCGATGTGACCCGCAAGCTTGGCCTTGAACGTGCCCCCGTCCAGATCAAGAATGTACGGAAATTGCGCAAGTCAAACATGTTGCGCAACACCGCGACGCCGCATGTCGAGGTCGACCCACAAACGTTCGAGGTTCGTGCTGATGGGAAGCTTCTGATGTGCCCGCCAGCGACGAAGGTGCCGTTGGCAAGACGGTATATGCTCCGATGAGCCGGCTCTCTCTCGGCAATGGACTGGCGCAGCCACGGATCGCAGCCGCACGGGTTGGAATCGGAGGACCGGTCGGTTCAGGCAAGACTGCATTGGTGGAGTGCTTGATTCCAGCACTCACTGCCCGGGGCATCGATATCGCCGTCATCACCAACGATCTCGTCACGGCCGAGGACGCCGAGCGGATCAGACGCTCCGGGCTGATCGATCCGGCACGGGTGTCGGCGGTCGAGGCGGGTGCGTGTCCGCACACCGTCATTCGCGAGGATCCCACGCTCAACATCGAAGCCGCAGATGAGCTCGAACGTCGTTTCCCGGGACTCGAGCTGATCCTGCTCGAAAGTGGTGGTGACAATCTCGCCTCGACGTTCTCGCGCGATCTGACGGACTTTTGGATGTTTGTGATCGACGTGGCCGGTGGCGACGATATTCCGCGCAAGCGCGGTCCGGGTGTCATTCGCGCCGACCTTCTTGTCATCAACAAGGTCGATCTGGCGCCTTACGTTGGCGTTGATCTGGGGTGCATGCATCGGGACGCATTGAACGTCCGCGGAGAGCGTCCGGTGATGCTCACCAATTGTCGCCGCGGCGAGGGTATCGAATCGATCGTCGATCTCCTCGAACGCGAAGTGTTGTTCAAGACATGAACAACGCAACGGCGAGCGACGCAGCGCGCCTCGATCTGAGCTTCGTTCGGCGTTCCGACCGTACTGTGATCGACCGACGGGTGTTCGCTTGGCCATTCGTGCTCACGCGGAGCTTTCATGTCGATCCGGATCGACCGGATTGCCTCAGCGTGATTGTGCAGACGGCAAGCGGGGCGGTTCACGGAGAGGACAGCCTTGCACAACGCCTTATGCTTGGCCCCGGGACGGCCGTTTGCCTAACCAATCAGGGCGCGACGTCGGTTCATCGCGCCCACCCCTCGGCGCGCGCTGTCGAGACGGTGGAGCTTGACGTCGCGAGCAAGGCCAGTCTCGAATATCTGCCCGAGCCGCGGATCATGTTTCCCGATGCGGCATTGTCACAGACGATCGAACTTGACTGCGCGCCCGACGCCTATGCGTTGATCGTCGATGCATTCACGATGCACGACCCCTGTGGCGGAGCGCGCTACTTCCGGGAGTTGGAGTCGACGTTCTGCCTAAGAAGATCGGGCGGCGAGCCGCTGCTGATGGAGCGGACGCGTTTATTTCGCCCAGACCACAGCCTCTTTCGTGGCTACGGGGCCTTCGGATCGGCATTCATTGTGCTGCCCTCTGCACATGATCTGGAAAAGCTACGAGGCAAGTTGGCAGCAGCGCTTGAGCGAATCAAAGGGCTCTATGGCGCAGTGAGCGCGTCGCCGGCGCAGGCGGGACTCGCGATCCGTCTCGCTGCCCTGGACTTAAGATATCTCCGTCAAGCGTTTGAGAGGATCAAACTGATCTACCGCGAAATGCTCTCGGAATAACTGACCGACTTCGTTCTGAAGACTTGTCCATCACCGAAGGAATGCAGGTCGAACTATCAAGCCTCGCGCGCCTCAAAGCCGGAGCCCGCCAGAAATGCACTTGCCCAGCTTCTGGTCGACATTCCCGCGCTTGTGCGCGACGGAGAGCAGCGTGTCGATCTTTCGAAGGTTGATGGTCGCCACGTGAGGTTTGAAGAGCCGGCGTACGGTATCGCACCGGGGCATGGCGAGCTGTGGGCGACACTGAGAACTCCGACCGACGCGATGATGGAGCGAGCCCACCTGGAAGCAGAAATCTGATTCGGCGCGTGGTGTCAGATCGGGGGTTGAACATGGACATCGCCTATGACGACCTGTTCGATCATTGCACAAACGATGTCGACGTCGCTTGCCCATCTTAGAAGCGCACTCGATTTGGAAAGAGGTGCGACATCCTGCTCATGGTCTTCCACTGCGCGGGCCTGAGGACTTCGGGCGTCTTGGTGCATCCAAGGCGGCGATGGTCTTTCTGGGAGCGCGCGATAAGCAACTTGCCTGGATCGGTCGGAAACTCGAGACGGAGCAACAGAGTCTCGTCGAGATGCTGCATGCAGACCGAGATTAGAACGGTTTGAAAATAGAAGCATTCAAAGATTGAACGGCGTCATTCGAGGCCGGCATCGATCGTTCAATCGCGACGGTTTGTCGTGCAACCTTAGATAACTTCTAGTTCTCAATCCCTTCTCGAAGCACCCGCGCATGTTAGGAAGCGCGGGGACCTGTAGTGGAATTGGGGTGCAGGAATGACGCGTGAACTCTCGGCCAGGAAAATCGTGCGTACGCTATCGCTGGGAGCGGTGAGCTATCTCGCGCTGTCGCTGGAATCGTCGGGTGACCTTCAGCAAGCGTTTGCGCAAACGAACCTGCCGCCGGTGACCGTCGATGCACCCAAGCCGAGAGCACGGCAGTCCGTTCAAAGATCCCAGTCGACCCGCGCATCGCGGGGACAGAGATCCGTCGCCGCGGCAGCTCCCCGCCAGGCCGCGCCCGTTCCCTATGTCGTACCGTCGACCGGCACGATCGGCACGGTGCCGCCTGCCTATGCAGGCGGCCAGGTCGCGACCGGCGGAAGTCTCGGTCTTCTCGGCAATCGCGGTGTGATGAACACGCCGTTCAATCAGACAAGCTATACGGCGGAGCTGATACAGAACCAGCAGGCCCGTACGATCCGTGACGTTCTCGCCAACGATCCCTCCGTCAGGGTCATTCAAGCGGCGGGCGGTGGTGCGGATAGTCTCTTCATTCGCGGCTTCTACTATGACAGCGGCGACTATGGGCTGAACGGTCTATATGGAATCGCTCCGTATTACTCCACAGGAGCCAATTTCGTTGAGCGCGTCGAGGTGCTGAAGGGGCCGAGCGCGCTGCTCAACGGTATGACGGCCGGTGGCACCGGTGTCGCAAGCGGTGGTGCGGTCGGCGGCAGCGTCAATCTGATCACAAAGCATGCGCCCGACGTGGACATTACGCAGCTCACGGCAACCTACGTTTCGAAATCGCAGTTCGGCGAGAATATTGACGTGAGTCGCCGCTACGGTGAACACAGGGAGTGGGGTGTTCGGCTCAACAGCACCTACTCGAACGGCAACACGCCCTGGAACCGTCAAACCGACGAATTCGGCAACGTGGTTCTGGGTGTAGATTATCGGGGGGAGCGTGTGCGCGCGGCAGTCGATGTCGGCTACCAGGCCGACAATCTGAATCCACCGTTGCGCTTCTTCAATGTCCCGACCACGACGACGTCCATTCCTTCACCACCGAAGGCCGGGCTGAACTTCCAGGTCCCGTGGGCCTACTATGCCCCGACCGACTTTTTTACGACCGCCAGAGGCGAAGTGGATGTCGCCGACTGGATAACCGCGTATGGGGCGTTCGGCTATCACGACAGCAACATCAACTACGCCTATCCATCTCCCAACATCTCCAATGTCGCGCCAGGGGCATTGACGTCTCCGCCCGGCGTGTCCCAGTTGGGAGGGTTGTGGTCACGACCACTTGCCGGCAAGGAAACGTTCGAGACGCTCGCAGGTGAGGCCGGTGTCCGGGCAACGGCAGATACTGGCCCCGTCAATCATGCAGTGAACGTCAACTACTCGATCAACGAACGGACCTACAATCAGAAGGTCTGGACCCGCTCGAGCAATGCTGTTGCGGATGTGATCTTCTGGAACCTCTACACCGAGCCGACAAACATAGCAAAACCCAACTTTTCGACGGTTTCTGCCAGCCAGACGACTGGCGTTTCGCTGTCTAGCGTTGGCGTATCCGACACGATGTCGATCCTCGACAAGCGCGTTCAGCTCACGCTTGGCGTTCGCCGTCAGACGGCTGGAACGGAAGTGACGAACTTCCTGACACCGGCATCGAGCCGTCCGGAACAAGAAACCTCCGTCTGGAGTCCCGCATACGCGGTTCTCGTCAAGCCGGTCGAAAACGTCGCGCTCTATGCGAACTATATCGAAGGCCTCCAGACCCCCGTTGTGGTCAGCGGCGCTTATGCAAACGTTGGAACCGTGTTTCCGCCCGCGCAGACGAAGCAGGCTGAGGTGGGCATGAAGATCGACGCAGGTCGATTCACGACGACGTTGAGCGTATTCGACATCAGTCAACCGAGCATCATTTCGGTGGGGACCGGCGTTTCCGCGACCCAGCAACTCAACGGCAGGCAGCGCAATAGGGGTGCGGAGCTCAACGTGTTCGGCGAGATCACTCCCAACATCCGTGTTCTCGGCGGCGTCGCCCTGATTGATGGTGTGCAGGAGAAGACTCAGGGCGGGATCAACGACGGAAAGCGTGCGGTCGGCGTGCCCGTGGTGAATGTCAATATGGGCGCGGAATGGGATACGCCGTTCGTGCGGGGTCTTACGTTAACGGGCAGGGTGATCTATACGGGCTCGCAGTACGTCAACGTTACGAATACGCTGACGTTGCCCGAATGGACACGTGTCGACATCGGGGCGCGCTACACCTTTACGTCCCCCTGGAACGGAAAGCCGATCGTCGTGCGCGCCAATATCGAGAACGTCGGCAACAAGGCCTACTGGGCCTCGGCATATAGCGGGGTTATCACGCTCGGTGCGCCTCGGACCTACCTAGTGTCTACCACGTTCAATTTCTGAAACGCTGTCTTGGAGTCGGAACTCATGCCGCCGCGGACGATCCGCGGCGGCATTGTTTCGACATGAGCAACGCAATTGATGACAATGCGACGAAGCATAGCGCGCGACAGAACGCGCGATCATGTCGCATCCGAAAAGTTCCCGCTTGTCCAATTAGAATTGCAGCAAGCCGCGACGCGTTCTGAAATCTCGATATTGTCCCGTGCGTTGGCTCGCAAACGTGGAGGTTGCATTGCGTCCGTCCGTCGCCAGTTTTGAGGTCTTAAAAAAAGTCGCGTCGATATTGCTTTGACCATCGTCTGCTTCTGACCTAGTCAAACGTCTCTACTTTCGCTTGCTGAAAGGGATTGCGCCATGATGGTGTTCGACAGAGACGACGTCACCTTCGTCGTCGTCATCAATCACGAAGAGCAATATTCCATCTGGCCGTCGTTCAAGGCGATTCCGGCGGGCTGGAAGGCGGTGGGGAAGACCGGCAGCAAGAAGGAATGTCTCGACCACATTGAGCAGGTGTGGACCGACATGCGCCCGCTCAGCCTGCGCAAGTTCATGGACGACGCGACGCCTCAGCGGTCGGCGTAGTCGGCGGAGCCTGGTCTTCCGATGCGGCTTCTTTGTCTGCCTTACTCCGGCGGCAGCGCCATGTTCTACGCGCGGTGGCGCAGGCAGCTGCCATCGTGGATCGACGTGCGGCCGGTGGAGTGGCCCGGGCGCGGTGCGCGCATGGATGAGCCGTTGACGACCGATCCGCACGTATTGGCCGCGAAGCTCGCTGGCGAGCTCGGCGGCCAGCTCGACGGGCCTTACGCGTTGTTCGGGCACAGTCTCGGTGCCGTGATCGCATTCGAGCTCGCACACGACCTGCTCGATCGCGGCGCGGCTGCGCCGGCCGTTCTCTTCGCCTCGGGTGCGGAAGCGCCTGCGGTTCGGGACGGCAGCAAGTGGCGCGAGCCGCTGGGCGACGATGCGCTGATGAAGGAGCTGCGCAATCTTCAGGGCACGCCCGATGAGGCGCTGTCGAATGCAGAGCTGATGCGATCCGTGCTGCCGGTGCTCCGCGCCGACTTCCTGATGTGCGGGGCCTATGTCTATCGGCCGCGTCGTCCCTTGCCGTGCCCCGTGCACGTCTTTGCCGGAGCGGACGACGAGACCAGCCGCGAAGCGCTTGAGACCTGGCGGCGGGAGACCTCCGCGTCATTCACGCTCGATATACTGCCCGGTCATCACTTCTTCATTCACACGCAGCAGGCCGAGCTGATCGAGCGGATCGGTGCGGTGCTGGCCCGGCAATCGGGGCGATCGATTGATCTGCATCGGAGCGAGGATCATGAGCGCGTTCTCCGTCCAGCCACTCGTTGAGGGCGGAACACTTCCCCTTCTGCTCAAGGCAGGTGAGGCCGGGCAACCGCTCGGCAAGGCACTTCCCATGCTGCGCGAGGCGATCGACAGGCACCTGATCGACAGTGGCGGCATTGTGTTTCGCGATTTCTCGCTCGATGGTCCCGATGCGTTTCGGGCCTTCGCGGCCGATTTCGGTCATCCGCTGCTCACCTACGAGTTCGGATCGACGCCGCGTTCGCAGGTGACCTCCGGGGTATACACCTCCACGGAATACCCGCCGCACCAGCATATCCCGCTGCACAACGAGCAGGCCTATACCCGCGATTGGCCGATGAAGATCTGGTTCTATTGCATGCAGCCGGCGCTGGAGGGCGGGGAGACGCCGATCGCCGACAGCCGAGCCATCTATCGCGACATGCCGCCGGCCATTCGCGAACGGTTTGCCGACAAGGGGGTGATGTATGTGCGGAACTACGGCAACGGCCTCGACGTCGACTGGCAACAGGTGTTCGGCACCGGCTCCAGATCGGAAGTGGAGGCTTACTGCGCTCGCCACGACATCGAGTGCGAATGGAAGGAGGATGGCGAGCTCCGTACGCGCCAGATCTGTCAGGGTACGGCGCAGCATCCGGTCACGGGCGAGTGGGTATGGTTCAACCAGGCACATTTGTTCCACGTCTCCAATCTCGAGCCTGAGGTCCGCGAGAGTCTGCTCGAGGTGGTCGATGACGAGGCCGATTTGCCACGCAACGTCTTCTACGGCGATGGTTCGGCCATCGACGATGGGACGCTGTCATCGGTCCGAGCCGTTCTCGAGAAGCACAAGATCAGCTTTCCCTGGCAAGCCGGCGACGTCGTGATGCTGGACAACATGCTCACGGCGCACGCGCGTGCTCCGTTCAAGGGGCCGCGCAAGGTGATTGTCGCGATGGCCGAGGCTCATCGGCAGGGGTGATCGGCGGCAATCGTCAGTGGGGATTTCCGGCTCGCGGCCGGACAGGGATTCGAAAGCATGGACAGAGCCAACCTCGTCGAACGCTTCCGGGAGCACGCCACCTTGCGACCGGAGAAGGTGGCGTTGCGGTTCCTGGAGGGCGACGACGTCGCCGATGAGCTGACGTTTGCCGCGCTCGATGGTCGGATCCGGGCGCTGGCTGCATGGCTGCAGCATACGGGTGGTGCAGGCGAGCGGGCGGTCATCCTGCTTCCGAGCGGGATCAACTATGCCGTGGCGTTCTATGCCTGCCTGTATGCGGGCGTGATCGCCGTTCCGGCCTATCCGCCGGAGGGCGGCCCCGAGCGCTATGCAGGACGTCTCCACGGCATCCTGCAGGATGCGGCGCCGCGCTTCATCCTGGTCGAGGCGGCTGTGCAAGATATCATCGAAGTGACGCTGCCCGCACCGAGTGGCGCGCAGATTGTCGCGGTGGATACCATTCCGTCCGAACTCGCGGCGGACTGGCGCGAGACAAGACCCGCGGCCGATGCGATCGCGTTCCTCCAGTATACGTCCGGGTCGACCTCGCAGCCGAAGGGCGTTTGTGTCTCCCATGGCAATCTGGTTGCCAACGAGCGAGCTATTGAAGCGGTTGCCGGTGGTGCGCCCGACGACGTCTTTGTGAGCTGGCTGCCCCTCTATCACGACATGGGATTGATCGGCGGACTCCTGAACCCGCTGTTCACGGGCTTTACCGGCGTCCTGATGTCACCGCGGAATTTCCTGGAGCGGCCGCGCCGCTGGCTCGAGGCGATCGATCGTCACGGCGGCACGATGAGCGGCGGTCCCGACTTTGCGTATTCGCTGTGCGCCGACCGCATTTCGGACGAGACCATCAGTCGACTGGACTTGAGCCGGTGGAAGTTCGCGTTCTCGGGCTCGGAGTTTGTCCGCCGGACCACCCTCGAGAAGTTCGGTGACCGGTTTGCGCGGGCTGGCTTCAATCGCCAGGCGTTGACGGCTTGCTATGGCCTGGCCGAGGCGACGCTGCTGGTCACGGCCGGTGACATCACCGCTGACACCGTTAGCTATACGCTCGACACCGCGGAGCTCGCCACAGGCCGTATCGCGAGCGCCAGCACGGGCACCGATCTCGTGGCGTGCGGTCGAACCGCCGCAGGCCACGACACACGCATCATGCGTGTGGACGGATCGGCCGTGGCCGAGGCGAATGAGGTGGGTGAGATCTGGGTCGCGGGTCCCAGCGTCGCGCTCGGCTACTGGAACAATCCTGAGGCCACGCAGCAGGCCTTCGTCGAGCGGGATCACGCGCGCTGGCTGCGGACCGGCGACATCGGCTTCATTCGCGATGGCGCGCTGGTCGTGGCCGGGCGCCTCAAGGACCTGCTGATCGTTCGCGGACAGAACGTCTATCCGACGGACGTCGAGCAGGCGATCGAAGCCGAGGTCGAGACCGTCCGCAGCGGGCGGGTTGCCGTCTTTCCGGTCGAAGTGGACGGACGTGAAGCCATCGGCGTGGCGGCGGAATTCAGTCGCGCCGTGCTCAAGCGCAGCGACCCGGAAACACTCGCACATGGGATCGGCGATGCGGTGCTGCGGCAGGCGCAGGAATATCCGGCCGTGATCGCTCTGCTGAACCCGCAAGCGATGCCGCTGACCACGAGCGGCAAGCTGCAACGCTCGGCCTGCGCCGCGCGCCTCGCCGACAACACGCTCGACAGCTTCATGGTGTTCGAGAGGGGGCGTCGCCGCGGCGGCGTATCCTTGACGAAGCCCGCGACCGATACCGAACGCGCCGTCGCCCCGATCTGGTGCGATGCGCTTGGCATCGCGGCGGTGCATCGCGAGGACGATTTCTTCGTGCTGGGCGGAAACTCGATCGCGGCCGGCCAGGTCGCCGCGGCGATCCGCGACCGCCTAAGCGTGGAGGTCGAGCTGCGCACCTTCTTCGACGCGCCGACGCTCGCGGCCTTCGCCGGCCGGATCGATGCCGTGGCGGGCGCTGGTGGCGGCCGGACGCTGCCGCCGATCCCGTGGGCCGGCGCGGCCGATCGTGCGATGCTGTCGCACGCGCAGGAGCGGCTCTGGTTCCTCTGGAACATGGATCCGGCCGGGACCGCCTATACCGTCGCAAGTACAATCCGTCTGAAGGGGCGGCTCGATCATGCCGTCCTGTCGCGCGCGCTCGGAGAGATCGTCCGTCGTCACGAGATACTGCGTACAACGTTCACAGCCAGGAACGGCCGCGGAACGCAGCTCATCCACGATGTCATAAGCATCGGCATCCGGGACGCGGATCTTCGTTCCCATCCTGTACGGGAACGCGCCGAGCGCGCGGAGAACCTCAAGCGATCCGAGCTCGCCAAGCCGTTCGATCTCGTGAACGGGCCGTTGTTGCGCGCCGTGTTGCTTCAGCTCGCGGACGATGCGCACGAGCTGCTGCTGCTCGCCCATCATATCATCGTCGATGGCCGGTCGCTCGACGTGCTGCTCGACGAGCTGGCCGCGCTCTATCGCAGCGGTATCGGTCAGGGCGGAGGCGCGCCGCCGATTCCGGCAATTCAATACGCCGACTTTGCGGCTTGGCAGCGAAACTGGCTCTCGGCAGGCGAGGCCGAGCGGCAGCTCGCGTATTGGCGCGCGAAGCTCGGCGATGTTCATCCCGTCCTGGCGTTACCGCATGATCGGCCGCACCCGGCAATCCAGAGCCATGCCGGCGAGACGATCGGTCTTATCATCGACGACGCGCTTGCGTCCCGACTCCGGGGACTCGCTGTCAAGCAGCGCGTCAGCGTCTTCATGCTACTGCTCGGCGCATATCAGGTGCTGCTCCATCGCTACACTGGACAGAGTGATCTGCGCGTCGGCGTGCCGATCGCAGGACGCCGGCACACGCAGCTCGAGGGCTTGATCGGATGTTTCGTTAATACGATGGTGCTGCGGGCTGAGATTGCGAGCGAAGCGAGCTTTCCGAGCCTGATGCATCAGGTCAAGGAATCGGTGGTCGAGGCACTGTCGCACCAGGACCTTCCTTTCGAAATGCTGGTTGAAGCCCTCAGGCCGGAACGCAGCGGGGGCCACAATCCGCTGTTCCAGGCAAAGTTCAACTACATGACGGCGCCGGGCGGGTTTGCCGACGTCGAAGGGCTTACTGCCGAGATCGACATCATCGATCTCGCAGGTTCGCATTTCGATCTCGCGCTTGACGTCGTCGATAGCGTGGGCGGCATGAAGGTGACGTTCAACTACGCCACCGATCTGTTCGATCGTCCGACCATCGGGCGGCTGGCGGCGCAGTTCGGTTCGATCCTGCGCCAGATTGCCGACAATGCCGAGCGGCGGATATCGGACTTTGCCATTGACGATGAGCACCGGCAGACCGTGCCAAGTCAGGCCGCCGCATTCGGCTTCACCGATGTCGTCAGCCTTCATCGTGCGGCGACCGCAGATCGATCGACTGCCACGGCCATCCGATGCGGCCGGGAGCGATTGAGCTTTGCGGATCTCGAGCGCGGGTCGAACCGTATCGCGCAGGTGCTCAGGGCCAGTGGCTTGGTGCGCGAGACACCGGTCGCGTTGTGGATCGAGCGTTCGCCGGTTTTTGTCGTCGCCTTGCTCGGTGTGCTCAAGGCCGGCGGTGCTTACGTCCCGTTGGATCCGAAATGGCCGATGGAGCGCATCCGCCGCATCCTGACGGACGGCGGCATCGACATCGTGCTGGCTGTGGGCGGGAAGCTCGGGGATGCGCGTGGGCTCGATTGCCTGGTGCTCGATGCAGAGGCCGAAGCAGCACGCGGGGAGGTCCCGAGCTTGCCGGTCGACACGACCATTCATCCAGGGCAGACCGCCTACGTCATCTATACATCGGGATCGACCGGCGCGCCGAAGGGCGTCAGCGTCTCGCACGGCGCCTTGGCCAATTACGTTCAGGCCCTGGCGCTACGCCTGGAGCCGCGTCCGTCAGCGAACATGGCAATGGTGTCGACTGTGGCGGCCGATCTCGGCCACACCGTCCTGTTTGGCGCGCTGGCGTCCGGCGGGACGCTGCACCTACTGTCTCCAGACGCCGTGTTCGACGCGTATGCGTTCGCGCAGGCGATGCGCGAAGGCGAGGTCGACATTCTCAAGATCGTGCCGAGCCATCTGCGAGGGCTGTTGAAGGCCTCGCGGTCGGCCGATCTTCTGCCCCGCGAGGCGCTCATCCTGGGCGGAGAGTCTTGCGACCGGGCGCTGCTGGACGAAGTCTATCGCTTGCGCCCGGAATGCCGGATTCTCAATCACTACGGGCCTACGGAAACGACCGTCGGTGCGGTTACGCATGAATGCGCGGCTGAATGCGAGAGCAAGCCGGTTCCGATCGGCCTGCCACTTGCCAATCTGCGCGCCCATGTCCTGGATGACGCGCTGAACGAAGTGCCGATCGGCGTTACCGGCGAACTCTATATCGGCGGCGCCGGCCTGGCGCGCGGCTATCGCGGCGTGGCCGGCCTGACTGCGGAACGTTTCGTACCGGATCCGTTCGGGGCCGCAGGCGAGCGCCTTTATCGAACCGGGGATCGTGTCCGCTGCGACGGAGCGGGCCGGCTGATATTCCTGGGCCGCACCGATGATCAGATCAAGTTGCGCGGCTATCGTATCGAGCTCGGCGAGGTCGGGCGCGTCATCAAGACGCTGCCGGGGATCGACGATGCGGTGGTGGTCCCGCGCGCGATCGGGGCGGATGCCGATCGGCTGGAGCTGGTTGCCTATTGTGTACCTTCGAGCGATGCCGGTCCGCAGGCCGATACGATCAAGCAGCAGCTTGTTGCGATCGTGCCGGACTATATGGTGCCGCCACACGTCGTCATGCTGGCGCGATTGCCGCTGACGCCCAATGGAAAGGTCGACCGGCGCGCCTTGCCCGAGCCGGCGGAAGACGAGGCGTTCGACGGCTATGCCGCACCTGCGGGAGATATTGAGGTCGCGATCGCGGCAGTCTGGTGCGAGGTGCTCGGTCGTGAGCGTGTGGGCCGCAATGACAATTTCTTCGAGCTCGGTGGCGATTCCATCCTCAGCCTGCAGATCATCGCCCGCCTGCGCAAGCGCGGCATCCGGCTGACGCCGAAGCAGATCTTCAGCCAGCAGACGGTTTCTGGATTAGCGACCGTCGCCGTCATATCGACGGGAACGAGCGCGAAGAAAGAGAAGCCGGACACGAAGGCGTCGGCTGGCGGCGATGCCGATCCCGGCATGCGTCACCTGATGCCGATCCAGGTGCGTTTCTTCGACGAGGATATCGGTAACCGGGATCACTGGAATCAGGCGGTTCTGCTGCTGCCACACATGCACATCGATTGGGAGACGCTACGGCGTGCGCTCGCCGCCATCGTAGAGCACCACGACGCGTTGCGTCTGCGGTTCAAGCAAGTGGATGGCGTCTGGCGGGCGGAGCAGGGGCCGCCGCCGGCGTCCTCCGAACTATTATGGATTCACCCGCACGTCGGAGGCCCGACGGAGATCGCCGGGCTCGCCCGCGCCGCGCAGGAGAGCCTCTCGCTGTCCTCGGGACCGCTGCTGCGCGCAGTCGGCATGGACCTCGTGGACGGCAGCCAACGACTGCTGCTTGCGATTCATCACCTGGTCGTCGATGGGGTATCCTGGCGCATTCTGATCGAAGACCTGGGGTCGGCCTGTGACCAGCTGCAGCACGGCGGTCCCGTCACGCTGCCTCCGAAGAGCGAGTCTTACGGCTCGTGGAGCGAGCGGCTGCGTGCTTATGCGGTGACCGCGGAGATCGCGGCTGAACTGCCCTATTGGCTGGATTGCGGTGCCGGTGCGCGCTTGCCATGTGACGATGACCATGGCGGCATCGATCGCGTCGGTGACGCCGGCGAAGTGTCATTGGTGTTCGATGCCGAATTGACGGCGCGGCTGCTCGAACAGGCGCCCGCCGCCTATCGGACCCAGGTCAACGACCTGCTGCTGGCCGGTCTCGTGCGAGCGGTGTCGCGCTGGAGCCAGCACGACGAGGTGGTGGTGGAGCTCGAAGGCCACGGCCGCGAAGATATTTTTCCTGGCGCGGATATATCCCGTACCGTCGGCTGGTTTACGACGGCATTTCCAGTCCGGTTGAGAGATGCAGGCCTCGACGAGGCGTCACTGATCAAGGCGGTCAAGGAGAGGCTGCGTGCGATTCCAAATCGCGGGCTCGGTCACGGCGTGCTGCGCTATCTCGGTTCCGAGCAGCAACGTCAGGCCCTGGCGCAACTGGCGGAGCCGCAGATCGTCTTCAATTATCTGGGCCGGTTCGACGCGAGCGTCGGCGCCACACGTCGCTTCTCCTTCGCCCCTGAGAGCGCGGGTCCTTCGCGCAGCGCCGCGGCGCCCATACGCGGATGGCTGAACATCAACGCCCTCGTGCGCGAGGGCCGGCTGGAAGTGTCTTTCAGCTACGGGCGCAAGCGCTACCGGCACGCCGGGATCGAGCGACTGGCGGCGCACTATCAGGATGCGCTGCGCGAGCTGGTCACGCATTGCTGCAATGGAGCGGTCGGGCTCACGCCATCGGATGTTCCATTGTCCGGACTCGCTCAGGCTGACCTCGATCGGCTAGCTACGACCTTGGATCTTCGTGGTGTCGAGGACATCTATCCGCTCTCGCCGATGCAGCAGGGCATGTTGTTCCATACGCTGCGTGACGGTTCCGCCAATTCCTATGTGAACCAGGTCGGGCTCGAGCTGTTCGGCGTCGATGCCGGCAAGCTGCGAGCTGCGTGGCAGGCGGCCAGCGACCGGCATGCCGCCCTGCGGACCGGGTTCGTCTGGCAGAACTTGTCAGGCGCGTCGCAGCAGGTGGTGCATCGCCATGTGGCCGTGCCGTTCGTCGAAGAGGACTGGCGCGGCGCCCCACATGCGGAGCTGGATGCAGCGCTGGCCGAGATATCTCGACACGACCGGGAGAAGGGCTTTGACGTTCTGCAGCCGCCGCTCCAGCGCCTTCGCCTGATACGGCTCGACGATAATCGTCACTGGCTGATCTGGACCCATCATCACATCTTCGTCGACGGTTGGAGCTCGGCCCGGCTGGTTGCTGAGGTGTTGCAGCAGGTGAGCGGTGACCCGCTGCCGGCCGTGCAGGGCAGCTATCGTGATTACATTGCATGGCAAAGGAGCCGCGATCAGGAAAGCTCCGAGAGATTCTGGCGCAAGGTGCTGGCAGGGCTCGAAACGCCGACGCTGCTCGCGAATGCCCTGGTGGCCACCAAGACTTCCGGCGCCAAGGGCCACGCCAGCATCGGCCTTGCCTTGGATGCGGCGCTGACCGAACGGCTGAAGTCGTTCGCAAAGCAAGAACGGGTGACGCTCAATACGCTCATACAGGGCGCGTGGGCACAGTTGTTGCGCAGACATTCGGGGCAGTCCGCCGTCTGCTTCGGTGTCACCATCTCGGGTCGTCCGGCCGAATTGCCCGGCTCGGAGGAGATGGTGGGCCTCTTCATCAACACGCTGCCCATCGTCGATGCGCCGAGCCCAGAGGCAATCGTCGGCGATTGGCTGCGCGCCTTGCAGGAACAGAACCTGGCGCTGCGCGAGCACGGCTGGACGCCACTCTACGAAGTTCAGCGCCTCGCCGGCCATGCCGGGCAGCCGCTGTTCGACAGCATCCTGGTGTTTGAGAATTATCCGATCGACGAGGGACTGCTGCGAGGCGGGGAGGGCGGCCCTCGAATTGGGCGTGTGGCGCATGTGACGCCGACGAACTATGCGCTGGCGGTGGCGGTGTTTGCCGGAAACGACAGGCTGAATATCGAGTTCAATTATGACGCAGGCCAGTTCGACGAGGCGGCTATCCTGCGTCTTCGCGACATTCTGCAAGATATGCTGGCGCGGATCGTGACGAACGCGGAGCGCGTGCTCGGTGATCTCCGATCGGCGTCTGATGAAGACGCTCGACGAATCCTCGATTGGAGCGGCGCAGGGCAGCTGACCTCGGCATCTTCCTGTGCCGACGTCGTGACGCATATCGAAGTGCAGGCCGCGCAGACGCCGTCCGCCGTCGCCATCGCCTGGGGCGACCAGCGCATCGCCTATGGCGAATTGAACGGGCGTGCCAACGCGCTTGCGCGGCGGCTTCGCCTCTGGAACCTCGGTCCGGATCGGCTGGTCGGCGTTGCGCTGACCCGAAGCCCGGACATGATCGTTGCGCTGCTCGCGATTCTGAAGGCCGGTGGCGCTTACTTGCCGCTCGATCCGGATTATCCGTCCGACCGGCTCGCCTACATGTTGCGTGACAGCGGCACGACGTTGGTTCTGACGCAAGGCATGCTGCTCGAGCCGCTCGCGCCGGTGCTGCGCGAGGCCGGGGTCGAAGCGCTCTGCATTGACGAGCCACTAGCGCCCGCCCGGGGCGACAGCGGCAATCTGCACGTCGAAGTCCAGCCCGAGAGCCTGGCCTATGTCATCTACACCTCTGGATCGACCGGAGCGCCGAAGGGGGTAGCTGTCGCGCGCGGCCCGCTTGCCATGCATTGCGAAGCGATCGGCCGGCTGTACCGCATGACGTCCCGCGATCGCGAGTTCCAGACGGCGTCGATCAATTTCGATATCGCCCATGAGCGATGGCTGGTGCCGCTGATGACGGGCGGATCGCTCGTGTTGCCCTCCAAGCCCGGCCTCTTGGTCGACGATCTCGTCAGCGAGATTGCGCGCCATGCGGTGACCTCGATCTTTCTTCCACCGGCCTATGCGGATCAATTGAGCGCGGCGTTACGGCAGAGCGGGCGGAGGCTCGCGATCAGGGCCTGTATCGTCGGCGGCGAGGCTTGGTCGGATATCGGGATCAAGGCCTTGCGTGGTGTTGCCGATGTCGACCTTCTGGTCAACGCCTATGGTCCGACCGAGACGGTGATCGCCCCGACCGCATGGATCGTCGACGACACGACGTTGAAGCCTGGCCAGTCCGCACCGATCGGACGGCCAGTCGGCGTGAGATCGGCGCACATCCTCGATTCCGACCTCAACATCGTTCCCGTTGGCGTAACCGGCGAGCTTTTCATCGGCGGGGCGGGCCTGGCTCGCGGCTATCTGAATCGAGGAGCATTGACCGCGGAACGGTTCGTCCCCGATCCGTTCGGGGATAGCGGCATGCGCCTCTATCGCACCGGCGATCTCGCGCGCTGGCGCGACGATGGGGTGATCGAATATGTCGGCCGTGCCGACCAGCAGGTGAAGATCCGCGGCTTCCGCATCGAGCTTGGGGAAATCGAGGCGCGCCTGCTCGAGCAGCGCGGCGTGCGTGCGGCGGCCGTGGTGGCCGGCGAGGGCAGGACCGGGCGTCAGTTGTTTGCTTATGCCAGCGGTGAACCAACACTCGATGGTCGCGATTTACGTGATGCACTGTCCGCCATTCTGCCTGATTACATGGTGCCGTCGACGGTCACGGTGCTGGAGCAACTGCCGCTCACCCCGAATGGGAAGATTGATCGACGGGCGCTGCCCGCGCCGGGCGAGGATGCGCTGCCGCGTCACTCCTATGAAGAGCCCGAGGATGAGATCGAGCTCATATTGGCCAGGATCTGGGCGGAGTTGCTCGATGTCGACCGGATCGGACGTAACGATCACTTCTTCGAGCTTGGCGGGCATTCCCTGCTCGCAGTGCGGGTGCTCAGCCGCGTCTCGCAGGAGATCGGGATATCGATCGCGGTCTCCGATCTGTTCGCTCATCCCGATCTGGCATCGTTTGCGCGTGTCGTGTCGATCAGGCTGATCGAACAGGAATTCGACGCCGAAGAGCTCCGGGAACTGGTTGGAGCGGAGCAGTGAGCATGGCCGACACGGCAAAGCCGAGCTTGCGAGAGATGGATCCGGCCCAGATGAGGAGGCTGGTCTCGCTGGCCCGGGAGCGCGGCCGAAATGCCGACAGGGCCGGCGCAAGCGCGATTCCCGTGGTGACGCGTGGCGGCTCACTGGAGATGTCCTTTGCGCAGCAACGGCTTTGGCTGCTGCCACAACTCGACGGTACCAATTCCAGCTATCACATTCGAGGAGCATTGCGGCTCTCCGGCGAGCTCGATGTCGACGCGTTGCGTCGGAGCATCGACCGGTTGTTCGCGCGTCATGAGGCGCTGCGCAGCGTCTTTCGCGTGATCGACGAACAGCCGCGCGTGGTGCTGCTGCCCGCCGATGAACGTGTCCCGCTACTTGAACAGGATCTGTGCGGCCGGGACGATCGCGAGCAGGAGCTCGCGCGCCTCTGTCGCGAGGAGGCTGCGACGCCGTTCGATCTCGCCAAAGGACCATTGATCCGCGGTCGGTTGATCCGAACGGCGGAGAGGGAATATCTCTTCCTGCTCACCCAGCATCACATCGTCTCCGACGGCTGGTCGATCGGCGTGCTCGTACGTGAGCTGGGTGCCCTCTACCGGGCTTTCGCCGCCGGAAAAGACGATCCCTTGCCGCCATTGGCGATCCAGTATCCGGACTATGCCGCCTGGCAGCGACAATGGCTGACGGGCGAGCGATCGCAGCGGCAGGTAAATTATTGGCGTCAGGCGCTCGCGGATGCTCCTGCCGTGCTCGAATTGCCGACGGATCGGCCGCGTCCGCCGGTCAGGTCCCTTACAGGGGCGTCCTTGTCGATCGAGATCGATGCGGAGCTCGCGTCCGGCATCCGGCGACTGAGCCAGTCGCATCGCGCCAGCCCGTTCATGATTGTGCTGGCGGCCTGGGCGGCTGTGCTCTCGAGGCTTTCTGGGCAGACGGATATCGTCATCGGAACGCCGACGGCCAATCGAAACAGGCCCGAGATCGAGGGCCTGATCGGATTCTTCGTCAACATGCTGGCTGTCCGCATCGATCTTTCGGCCGAGCCCAGCGTCGCCGAATTGCTCCGTCGCGTGCGCACTGCCGCGCTTGCCGCGCAGGATCATCAGGATCTGCCGTTCGAGCAGGTCGTCGAAATCACCCAGCCGCTGCGGGGACGGGAGCATGCGCCGGTCTTTCAGGTCGCGTTCGCCTGGCAGAGCAACGAGACGGGGACTCTCGAGCTGCCAGGCCTCAAGGCCGAGACCGCCGATATCCCGCTCGAACAGGTCAGGTTCGATCTGGAGCTTGATCTGGGCGAGTTGGGCGGACGTATCGTCGGCTCCCTGAATTATGCGACCGCGCTGTTCGACGAAGCGACGATCAGACGCCACCGGGACTATTTGTTGTCCTTCCTGCGTGCGATGGTTGCCGATGCGGACCAAGCGGTCGATCGCATCGATATCATTGGTGCCGCGGAGCGCAGACGCGTTCTCGACATATGGAATGAGACCACCGCGCCGTTTCGCTCGGCGCGCTGCATTCATGAATTGTTTGCGGAGCAGGTGAGAAGGGCGCCGGAGGCCGTCGCCCTGGTGTACGATGACGACCGCCTGAGCTATGGTGACCTCGATGCCAAAGCGGGCCAGCTTGCGCGGCGCCTGATGGCCTTAGGCGTGGTGCCGGATCAGCCCGTCGCAATCTGCCTGCCGCGCGGCATCGCCATGGTCGTGAGCCTGTTGGCCGTGCTGAAGGCGGGCGGGGCCTATCTGCCGCTCGATCCCGCCTATCCAGCAGAGCGGCTGCGTCAGATCGTCGACGATGCCGAGCCGAAAGTGCTGATCGCTGACGAGGCAGGCAGTGCGATATTCCCGGATAGGACCTGCAAGATCGTTCATCCCGACGCGAGCGCATCCACCGTTACCGCGCAGGCGATATCGGATCCGTGTGACCTCGTCAAAGGCCTGACCTCGCGTAGCCTCGCCTACATCATCTACACCTCCGGCTCGACTGGCCGGCCAAAAGGGGTGATGGTCGAGCATCGCGGCCTGGTGAATCTGGCGCTGGCACAGCGGGAGCTGTTCGAGGTCAATTCGCACAGCCGCATCGTGCAGTTTGCCTCGTTCAGCTTCGATGCCAGCATCTGGGAAATCGTCATGGCGCTGTGCTCGGGCGCCTCGTTGTTTCTGGCTGGCCCGCGCGAGCATCAGGACACCTCGCGATTGCTCGGCTACCTCACGGACAACGCGATCACGCATGCGACCCTGCCGCCAGCGATGCTGCACGGGCGCACCGATCTCGACCGCTTGGCCTCGCTGCGGGTTCTTGTTCTTGCCGGTGAATTGCCCAAGACCGAGCTGATCAAGGGATTACCTCCTGGCATCACCGTCTTCAATGGTTACGGGCCGACTGAAGCAACGGTCTGCGCCACGAGCTGGCTGCGACCGCCGGCCTTCGATGGCGACGCGGCACCGATCGGCCGCCCGCTGCCGAATGTGCGTATCTATCTTCTGGACCGATTCGGGAGGCCCGTTCCGCTCGGCGCGGTGGGCGAAATCTGGATCGGCGGCGTCGGAGTTGCGCGCGGTTATCTCAACCGGGCCGATCTGACGGCGGAACGCTTCGTGCGTGACCCCTTCCACGGCGATGCGGATGCCCGCATGTATCGCACCGGCGATCTCGGGCGCTATTTGCCGGACGGCAATGTCGCGTTTCTTGGTCGCAATGATCAACAGGTCAAGATCCGCGGCTTTCGCGTCGAGCTCGGCGAGATTGAGTTTCGGCTCAACGAGCACGCCGACGTGGCCGATTCCGTCGTGCTGGCTCAGCGCGATCGTGGCGACGACATGCGGCTGATTGCCTATGTAGCCGCACGCCGCCGTAACAGTGCGAGGCTCGACGCCGGTGAATTTGCCGGCGCGATGCGCGATCACCTGCGTACGTGCTTGCCGGATTACATGGTGCCGTCAGCGTTCGTGCGCCTCGATGCACTGCCGCTCACGCCAAACGGCAAGGTCGACCGCAAGGCGCTGCCGGCGCCGGAGGACGATGCGTTTGCGCGGCGCCGATTCGAACCGCCGCGGGGCGATGCTGAGCAGATCGTCGCGAATGTTTGGGCCGAGCTCCTGGGCGTCGATCGCGTTGGACGCGGCGACCACTTCTTCGAGCTTGGCGGCCACTCGTTGCTCGCCGTCCGCATGCTGGAGCGGTTGCAGCGGCACGGGCTGAGAGCGGACGCGCGCGCACTGTTCGCAAAGCCGGTTCTGGCAGACTTTGCTGCCGGCCTCGGTGGCGACGGAGCAGTCGACGTTCCCGTCAACGGGATCACCCGGCAGACGAAGGCGATCACGCCCGAATTGTTGCCGCTGATCGCATTGACGCAATCCGACATCGACAGCATCGTGGCCAGCGTTCCAGGCGGCGTTGCCAACATCCAGGACATTTACGGCCTGTCGCCGCTTCAGGATGGTATCCTCTTTCACCATCTGCTGTCGAAAGAGGGCGATCCATATCTGCTGGTCGGCCGGATGGCATTTGAGAGCCGCGACCTGCTCGATCGCTATCTCGACGCTGTCCGCCAGGTGGTCGACCGCCACGACATTCTGCGAACGTCCATCGTGTGGAACGGCTTGTCCACGCCGGCGCAGGTGGTTTGGCGGCAGGCTCCGCTGGTTGTCAGCGAGGTCGTGCTGGATGGCGAAGGTCCCGCGGTTGAACAGCTCGTGCGACGATTCGACCCGCGTCTCCATCGGATCAATCTCGGTCAGCCACCGCTGCTGCGATTTGCAATTGCCGCCGATCCCGAGGGCGGGCGCTGGCTGCTCTTGGTGCTGTTGCACCACTTGATCGGCGACCACTCGACGCTGGAGGTGATGCACGACGAGGTCTGGAAGATCTTGTTGGGACGAAGTTATGAGTTGCTGCGGCCATATCCGTTCCGCAATCTGGTGGCGCAGTCACGCGGCTCTGCGGCGACCGCGGAGCACGAGCGCTTCTTCCGCGGCATGCTCGCCGACATCGATGAGCCGACCGCGCCGTTTGGACTTGAGCAGGTGCACGGGGGCGGCGGTGGTGTAGTGGAAGGCCGGCGGATGCTGCCCGAGCAGCTGAGCGCGAGGCTTCGTGCTCAGGCGCGGCGGCTGGGCGTTAGCCTCGCCAGCCTTTGCCATCTCGCCTGGGGGCAGGTGGTGGCGCGAACCAGCGGGCGCGAGCGTGTCGTTTTCGGGACCGTCCTGTTCGGTCGCATGCAGGCCGGCGCCGGCGGCGATCGCACCATGGGTCTGTTCATCAACACCTTGCCGCTGCGGCTCGATCTCGATGCCACGGCGGTCGAGGACAGCGTTCGAGATGCACATGGTCGGCTGACCGAACTGATGGCGCACGAGCACGCCTCGCTGGCGCTCGCGCAACGATGTAGCGGCGTTGCGGCGCCGGCACCCCTGTTCAGCTCGATCCTGAACTATCGGCACAATGCAATGCCGGCCGATTTGGCTGGCGACAGGGACGGCTCGGGCATCGAATGGCTTGGTGGCGAGGAGCGCACGAATTATCCATTGATGCTTGCCGTCGAGGACTATGGTCAGGCGCTCGGGCTCACTGCTCAGATCGTCCGTCCGCTCTCGCCTGACCGCATCTGCGCCTTGATGCAGCAGGCGCTCGATCGATTGGCCGAGGCACTGGAACGTTCGCCGCGCGCGCCGGTCCGAGAGCTCGACATCCTGCCCGCAGAGGAGCGCCGGCTCTTGCTGGAGGCGTGGAATCGGAGTCGAGCGCATTATCCGCTAGACCAGTCGTTCGTCGCGCAATTCGAGGCGCAGGTCCGGACGTCGCCGGAAGCGATCGCGCTGGTGTTCGGCGAGTTGAGGCTGAGTTACGCCGCGCTGAATGCGCGGGCCAACCGCCTGGCGCGGCGCTTGCGCGATCGCGGCGTCGGGACCGACATCGTGGTCGGGCTGGCACTCGATCGGGGCGTCGAGATGCTGGTCGCGCTGCTGGCCGTGCTCAAGACCGGAGGGGCCTATCTGCCGCTCGATCCGGATTACCCGCCGGAGCGGCTGGCGCACATGCTGCGCGACAGCGGCGCGGCGCTGGTGCTGACGCAAAGGAACTTGCGCGATCAGTTCGCCGCCGTGCTGGCGGAGACCGGTGCCGAGGCCTGGCTGCTCGACGGGCAGGACGGCGGGGCCGGAGATGCCGGCAATCTCGATGTCGCCGTTCACGGCGAGAGCCTTGCCTATGTGATCTACACCTCGGGCTCGACCGGCCTGCCCAAGGGGGTGATGGTCCGCCACGATGCCGTGACGAACTTCCTGGCAACCATGGCGGAGCAGCCCGGCATGACCGCGAGCGACAGGGTGCTGGGACTGACATCATTGTCCTTCGACATCGCGGTGCTGGAGCTATGGCTGCCGCTGACGATCGGCGCCTGCGTGATGCTGGCGGATCGTGCGGCCGCGCATGATCCCGCGCGGCTCAAGGCGTTCGTAGAGCGGCACGGCGTGTCGCTGATCCAGGCCACGCCGTCGACCTGGCGGATGCTGCTCGATCACGAAGGTCC
>NZ_LFKY01000024.1:0-32444 GCF_028128965.1 Bradyrhizobium sp. CCBAU 25338 | reverse complement strand
TGAGCGCAATCGGCTATCCGCCCAAAGCGACCTGCCCAGGGGCCGTCGCCGGATGCGTACCAACGCATCGTACCGTTGGAGTTGGAGATGCCATCGCTAGCCTCCACTGAGACCATCGACGGCCTCGCTTTCGCACTGGAGCTTAGCGTTCACGTGGCAGTCTGAACCGCTCGCTCAAGACTTGCTTGGGCTTCTGACTTCGCCGGGTGCACGCATGCTTTGGATCAGCGCCCTTTTGTAAACGCGAAGAATCTTGACCACAGTGTGCCAGACATAAGTCGCCGTGAAGAGATCGCGCTGTTTCCAGGAAAGCTTGAGCATGTGTGGCGCTAACTTGGCCCATTGCCGCCTGTCGACAAATTCGGACCAAGCGAACATTGAATCGTAGAACGAGATCACCGGCTGCTTTCCATCTTCAACAAGCTTGGCATTTAGATACTTGTCCAGAACGTCTCGGAAGTCTCGGGTCTTCGATTTATCAGAGTCATACCAATAATTGCTACCGTGAAGCCGATACGCACTTAGGCGCTTATTCATGGAGTACGCGTCCGCGATAAGAAAAGAGCCGTAGACGATGAAATCGTCGGCCGAAACACGCACGCCCTTTTCCGGGATTGGAAAAAGCTTATCGGCCAACATTCGGTTGATGGAAATCCCTGTCGTCGGCCCACCTAGGTACTCAAGAAAGCGATAGCGCTTGGCGGAGTCGTAGAGATTCATTGGTGATTGGTGGAGCCGGCGGGCTAAGAAAGATCCAGGGAGATCATCGCCGGCCAGATTTTTCACTGCCACGCTGTGATGCAAAAGCATCGGCTTTGAATTCATCCCATGCGAGCAGAAAAAATCGACTACTTGTGCGACCTTGTCCGGATAGAAATAGTCGTCAGAATCCAAAAAGCATAGAATTTCGCCACGACATGCGGATACGCCGGCGTTCAGTGCCGATGCTTGGCCGCCGTTTTCCTTGAGGACCGAAACGACTCGATCGGCATAGCTGGCAATGATCTCTCGCGACCCATCACTGGAGCCATCGTCCACCACTACAATTTCGATATGCGGGTAGGTCTGATCGAGGGCGCTTTCGATCGCTCCTTTCAGGAAGGAGGCATAGTTGTAGTTGTTGATGACAATGCTCGCCAGAGGGGTATGCATGGTTTGCCAACCTTCATCGTGCGATCGGATGATCGGGCTTGCTCGGTTCAACTATCCGCTCTCGCCGAATTGGTCCGCCGACGGCGCGCCTCAATTTTCTCAAAGATCGCGTAGCCATTACGCCATTCGGGGTTGCAGTCCACCGTCACGAAGTCGGGATCCCCGACCAGCTGATGATAATTTACGTGATTATACAAGTCGCCTACGTTACTCAGCAGGATATGAGTGGCATTATGAAGCTCTTTTGCCAATTGCGACCCCGGAGTGAGTTGCTTGAATTTGGAGCCATCGATCACCAACACTTCAAATCCGTTCAAAAGGTGCTCTTTCTTAATTTGTGTAGCTGTTATCTGTAATTGCCCCACAAGCTCGTCTTCGGAACAGATGGCAATCCCATAACAGTTCACGCGCCGATGGTCCGCGAAAGTGTTCTCTAGGCAGGAAACTTCGCTCTCCAGATTGCTTATGCAGAACACTGCGGGCTTGTTCTCGTTTTCCATCACCCCCGAAAGAAAGGCCTCAGTGATTCCGTCACCTTTCGCTGCGCCCATTAGCAGTGCTGTCTTGAATGGCTTCTCCCGTGCCAGTGTTCGAACCAATCGAAGGAATTCGTCATTCCGCATTTCCGAAATGTGGTATGGCAAGAAGTAGCCGTACCGCCTTTCCAGATGATGCATGAGATTGCCAACCCATCGTCTGAGACGCGTGCGCACTCTTTGTCTCAGGCTGGAACTCTTGGGAGATGCGGGAAGAAACTCGATCGGCGAGTATTTCCGAAAGCGTCGGCTCCGATGCGGCGCAGCATCGATTCGAGGAGCAACGAGACCGCCACCCGCTTGGCGAAGCGAAGGCAAATCCATCAGCTTCGCGGAGAACTCAGGCTGTTTGCAAGCCCTGAGCATCATGCAAAGCTGCTCGATCCACTCCTCGAGAGTTCGTTGCTGCATTCGGTGAATACTGCAGCGATAAGCTCCATCGTCAGGCAAGGGGGGGGGCATACCGCCGGCTGTTATGGCTTCAATCGCCCATCGAGCATGATCAAGTTCCGGGTGACGAAGAGCAGGGAACTGGCCAGCGCGCTGGCTGGCCTCATCGAGCTTTCCCAAACAGAGGAGGGAGACAATCAAATAGGCCCACTCAACAGGATCAGGGTCGGCCGCCTTGTATTGAACAGTGATATAGCGGACCAATTTGACAATCTGGGTATAAGCATCATTGGCGTAACCGAGGTAGAGGTTGGAGAGCGCCAATCTAAGAGTCGGCTCTGGCATCCAGGGGATATAATTCGAGGATCGCCGATACAAGGCGGCAGCACCGGAATAGTTGCCGGCCCCTAGGGCTGTGTCTCCCTGTTGAAGCAGCGTCAGATGTATTCCCTGGCCCGTTGGAGAATTGCGGCGATGCGATGATCCCTCCGTGATGATCAACGGTCCGAAGGGGTTCTCTTGAATGATCTTTTCGCCTGCCCGGAGCTTCCGGTTAAGGTGGAACCATTGGAGGATTTGATCACGCTGCCGCAAAGTATGATGAGTGTGAGCGAATTCATACCCAGCTTGAATAATTCCGACCAGTTCCTCCTCGTGCTCCAACAGATAGGCGAGCTTGTCGAGCACGGTCGTTTCGTCGGCAAAGACGCAGTTGCGCATGTCGACGAAGCCTGCGCTTTCGAGTGCCGCAGATTGCTCTGTAACGAGGCATGCTCTGCAGCCAGGGATTTCGAAATGCTTGCGGATTACGTCTCTTGCGACTGTTCCACAGGTCGGTACAAACCAGGAGGCATTGATGGCGCGCGCGTAGGTTTCCCCGTACATCATCTGGCCAGCGCGAGGATGCCTGAGGTATCCGTGATGAGGACTCCGCAGCGCAGGGTAATGGTCCGCCACGATTTTTTCGATCTTGCGCCTCCAAGGATATAGCGTGCTCATGGCGCCCGTGAAGAAAGCTGGAATTACTTTGGCTTGGCCGTAATCTCGGTACACATCGGGGTCGATGAAATTTGGCCAGACAAATAGCTTGTCGGCTAGTTCAGGTGTGTGCTCGGCCGCGGTAGTGCAGATAGAGAACGCGGTGTCGATACCCATGTGTTCCATATCGGAAAGAAAGCCGGCACGGGCGTCGCACCACGCGTCGGCATTGAAAAACGCCAGTTTGGGTATGTCGCGGCACGTACGCGAATTCGCAACCTCTGGTCTCCGTGTGTTTAGCAGCTCGGCGCCACTGAGCATTTCAAAAAGCGCAAGATCCGGCTCGTATTGGTCGCAGACGCGGCGGTAATCGCAATCGTCTTGGATGACGAAGACCTCGAAGAACTCTGACAGGCATTTCACCTGCTGCAATCGATGCATGACCAGAAATGCGGGTAGCTCCCTGCTATGCCGGTACTGGAAGAACAGAAGCTTCGGCTTCGAAAGATTGTGATTCATGATTACACCGGGCCTCGGAGATTCGGCACTCTGAATAGGGCAATGATCCCGAGGGTCAGTTTTGACGAGCTTTGCAATTGCTTCCACATCCAGACAGGTACGCCGGCAGTTCGGCCAGTTAATTCGAATGCGACATCCAGCGCCGAAGCATCGCGAAGCGTTTTCCGCGTCATCTAAGCGGTGACGGCAGGTCTGGTTTCAACTCAACACGCTCAGGACGGAGCGAAGGTACATGTCCAGCAGGCCGAACGATCCAGGCCGCGCACGTCGATTATTGGGGGTGCGAGGCCGGCCGTCGCCCAGCGGCGCCGTTCAGCTCCCGCAATGCCGTACGGACTTGTTGAGACGCTGCTCTGAGGTGAGCGTTCTGTTGAACCGCCCCAATCTCGTTCCTGTTGTCCTCTCGAAAGAAGTTGATTGTCGACCTAAGGCCATCAGCCAGCTTAATCTTGGGCTCCCACCCAAGCTCTGCTTTCGCCAAGGAAATATCCGGCCGGCGTTGCCTTGGATCGTCCTGAGGCAGGGCCATACTGACCAGCTTCGACGAAGACTCGGTTTCCTTCAGAATGAGTTCGGCAAGCTCCCGAATGGTGAATTCGACTGGGTTGCCCAGATTGACCGGCCCAGTAAAGGAACTCGGCGTTTCCATCAGGTGCACAAGGCCGTCGATCAGATCGCTGACGAAGCAAAATGAGCGGGTTTGACTACCGTCGCCGAACAGAGTGATGGGCTCGCCGGCCAACGCCTGAATGATGAAATTCGAGACAACGCGGCCATCGGCGCGGTGCATGCGAGGTCCGTAGGTGTTGAAGATGCGCGCCACTTTGATTTCAACGCCAGCCTGGCGATGGTAATCAAAGAATAGCGTTTCGGCGCATCGTTTGCCCTCATCGTAACAGGATCGGGGTCCGATTGGATTGACGTGACCCCAGTAGCCCTCGGTCTGCGGATGAACCGCGGGGTCACCGTATACCTCGCTGGTCGATGCCTGAAGTATGCGGCATTTCAAGCGCTTGGCGAGGCCGAGCATGTTGATTGCGCCATGGACCGATGTTTTGGTCGTCTGCACCGGATCGTGCTGATACTGAATGGGTGAGGCGGGACAGGCAAGATTATAGATTTCATCCGCTTCGACAAAAAGCGGAAAGGTCACGTCGTGGCGCAGAAATTCGAAGCGAGGGTTCGTGAGAAGATGCTCGATATTGCGCTTCGTACCCGTGAATAGGTTATCGACGCAGAGGACTTCATGTCCGTCGGACAATAACCGGTCGATAAGGTGCGAACCGAGGAAGCCGGCCCCCCCAGTTACTAGAATGCGCTTTCGACTACCGTAGATTCTTGCCATCTCGGTCTCCTGCCACCCGCATGCACAAAATCGACGGTGCCTGTCGCAGGCGGACACATGAATCAAGGCTGCGGTCGCAATTAATGCGAATTAATAATCTCTTACTTTATCTCGCACGCCATTATTAAATGCAAGAGTATTAATTGGCGTTAAGTAAATGGACGAGGAAAGCTGGGCTGGGGGACCAGGCCTTTGCCAGACTGACAAATCAATGATGTGACCGCGGGTCGCCGAGAGCGCGCGGTTGATTCCATGACCGGACGTCGCTGCCTTTGGGGAACGCTTTTGATGCTGTGGACGGCTCCTCCACAGGCACGTGTTTTTGATCGGGACCTGATCCGCTGCGCGCATTGTGGCCAGCGGTCATGGGTACCGGACAAGAACGCCGAACACTTGACTGTCCGACCGCAAGTGAAGAGTCTTCTTGCCACCGGGAGCCGTCCACACATGGGCCCATTGTAGCGTCGGCCGTTGCTGAGCAGCCAATGTGGGTAGTCGCCGGATCTGGTATCGCTAGCGGCCACTTGACGCCTGGCACTTCCTTGAATTCATTGAGCGCGACGTTCTGATCTGCTTTAGCCACGCGCGGCTGACTGTCCGACCCTTAAGCCGCAGTCAGCAGAAAAGCGACCTGATCTCCCTGTTGTTCGATATTTAGCTTTGCCGCTCGTTTGGCAAACTTTCTCAGCTCATGACGACTAAACACGTTGTTTGGCTCGGATGATGCGAGAGGCTTGGATTTCTTATACATTTCACTGCCCCAGAACTGAAACGCAGTAGAATCGTCGACCGATTGTCGAACTGACAGGCCGCAGCGTTCCGCCAATGCGTTCATTCCCTTGCGAGATGGTATTACCAAGTGGCGCGGCGCATCCAGTTGCACCCAGTTCGAGCCGTACTCCATCCATGCATGCGAGGACGAAGTTGGGATGCGGACCAGAATGCGTCCGCTGGGCGCGAGTAGCCTTTTTGCATCGCTAAGACTCTGGTACGGATCAGGGACGTGTTCCAATGAGTGATTGAACATGATGAAATCAAACTCGCCGGACAATTTCTGAAGAGTGGATTTGTGAATCGTCACGGCCCCCGACATTGGCTCAGAAACGTAGGGGTCAACTCCGGTAAGGCTCTTGAACCCTGCCGCAGACATTCTGTGAAGAAGTTTCCCAGAGCCGCAGCCGACGTCCAATACCCGAGAGTAAGGATCGATTCTAAAGTTTCCGATGACCCCAATGATGGGATCGTACCTCACAAAGGACGCTACGGCCCCCAATATACTCTTGGCGCCAAGTGCGTGAGCGTCCCTGATCGCGGTAAGCCGTGAATTTCGTCGAGTGTCGTCGAATGAATAGTATCCAGCGGGGTAAAAGCGACTTTCGTCTGCTACATTCGACAGGCGCTGGATCGTCCCACAATCAATACACTCTTCGTACTCGAACCGCTCTCTTGTGCCGAACATCATCTCGATAAATTGGTGGCGGCGATGTTCGCGGTTCGACAAGCATATTTTACAAATCATCTGAATTGCCTTGCCACAGCAGGGGATCGAAATCAGACGCCGCAGGCGTTGGTGAGCCGTGGCGGGTGTCCTGATTACCTTCGCAAGTCGTCGCGGCCAAAAATGACGAATTCGCCGATGCCTCCTTCGATCGGATCACTCTGCGCAGCTCCTTGCCCGGAGCAGGGCTCCGTCACCTTTTGCGATCTAATTATATTGAATCTGAGCGGTATTGTCTAAATTAAATCGTGACGAGTTGAATCGGGGGGCCTTGCCGAATGAAAGTCCGGGGCGGAAACCTCCCGCGCCGCCGCGCTCTAAAACGATTTTGCACGGCAATATTGCGGGGCGCCCAGATTGGCTGGAGACCTATCATCCGTAGCGGCGGCCGCAGAAAGCGCGACTGCTAGGTGCGGACAACTTAGGACCTGGCGGCGTGGATGTCGTACCACGATCCGCGAATGAGGTTTGGTAGAGCGCAACGCCTGGCCAAGCCGGCCAGGCGATCGCGCGCCATAACGCGCGCGTAGCTTGCGATGAATTCAGGTGGTGAAAGCCAGCGACCCGGCAGCTCAAGCCCGAAGAGCCCCGCCGCATCAGGAGCTATCCCGCAATCCGCGTGCAGGCCTTCACGGGCAGGGAAGGGCTGTTCTTGTTTCTGCACCGTCTTCTGATCGACCAGTTGAAACCGCCGATACCCCAGACGTGTCAGGAGCGACAACTCGCATCGGAGCGCCGCTATGGTCTTGCGGTCAGTCTCGAATGAGACGAAGTCGGGACGATCCGGCTCAGATAGCAGACTTTCGAGGCACAGCATGTCGGCGCCCTCAATATCGATCTTGAGGTAGCGAGGTACGCCGTAGGACTGCAGGAGAGAGCCGAATGTCACGGAGGGAACGACTATCCTGGAGAAGTTCGTGCTATCGCGCTCCGCAATTTCTGGGCGTATCGTACCCCAGATACTGTGTGCGGAATTGACGAAGAACTCGATCTCTCCAGAAACTTCAGCGATAGCTTTTTCGACGAGCACGAACTGGCCAATAGTCGCCTCGCGAAAGAACGTATCGCGCAATTCATCACATAATGCTGGGTTGGCCTCTACAGCGACTACGCGGAAACCTTTCTGCAGATAGAAGCGCGAGTCCTCGCCGCGATGACATCCAACGTCGAAAATCAGGTTCCTATCAGGCACAGCGTGTCCCGTTGCTTGCGAATACAGATCCTGGAACCGGGTTTCATTACCAGGTGTTTACCGGGGTCTCGGGTTTCCGGATCGGAATGGTAGCGACAAAAGCTGGAGCCAAACCACGCCGGGATGGGAGCGCGGCGCCGCCTTGGGCCGGGGACGCAATTGCATCATTCAATAAGATTCAACGTAATCGTGAGAGCTCAAATTGGGTATTTGGCGCGACCCGTCGGTCAGCCAAAGGGCAATAGACCTGCCTGCGTCTTTTTAATCGACTTAATCCAAAAGTCAATATATGTATCCCAGGAAGCCTTTAGCGAAATTAAATCTACTTGCGTCGATATTAAATACGGTGCATTTATTAACACAAAGGGGCGTCCAACCGGGCTTCAGTTGGAGCTCCCGTTTTCTCTGGTCGATAGGCGGCATGGGGGCCGCGTGCCTCCGAGCTCGATCATCGATGCAGGCAAGAACCGTCAGCCCGGTAGACTGACGCAGGAGTGCGCATGACGTCCCAGGCACGTTCGCCCGAAATTGGTGGGCTAGCTGAAGGTCCGCTCGTCACTGTCGTGATGTGCGTTTACAATGCAGGAGAATATCTGCGCCCTTCACTGTTGAGCATAATTGATCAGACATACAAAAACCTGGATATTCTTATCGTCGACGATGGCAGCACGGACGGCTGTTTCAACTCGGTGCAAGATCTGCTGGCGGACAGACGCATTCGAGTAATCCATCAAGCGAACTCGACCAAGCCCGTGGCTATCAATCGAGCGCTCGATCAGATCCGCGGTGAGTTTTATGCAATTCAAGACGCGGATGACATCAGTCATCCGACGCGAATTGAGAGGCAGGTTGGTGCGCTGCTCGACAAGCCGCATTTGGCCGCCGTATTTTGCGGTAACGAACTGATCATTGGCGGGAGCTTCATGGCCCCCGTGTTCGCACCCAAGAGCGAGGATCAGTGTCAGGCCGAAATCAGGGCCTTTCAAATGCCTGCCCTTGATCCGACGGGGATGTTTCGGATGTCATTGGTCGGACATATTCGGTTCGAGCCTTCATTGCAGGTTGCCGAGACCTGCGATTACATATGGAGAATTGGAGAGGTGCATCCAATGATCGTGCTAGGCGAGTGTCTCTACGCATACCGCATCCTTCCCAACTCTCTCACCCGACGTGCGCCTGCGTGGCGCAGGCAATTTGAGGTCGAGGCATTCAGGCGGGCGTGCGAGCGGCGGGGGCTATGGTTCGAGCCAGAGCGCGGCCCCAAGTCTGATAACAGTTTACAGGATAACAACATCGCCGCCCATTTCATCAAGAGCGTGCTGGAGCGGCGGCGGTCAAACCGGCGTTTGTCTGCTTTGAAGACAGGTTTGCAATGTGCCTGTCTACATCCAGCGGATCCGCATTACTACAAGGCGCTCGTTTACGCGCTGATTTCACCCACGGTAGTGGGCCGCCTACGTCGTTACTTCTCGGCGGCTACTTTTTCCATGACCAAATCAAACGCATCTCGGAACTTATAGGTGGCGTCTGTAGCGTCTCGAATGTGAGCGCCGCTGCTGTAACGGAATGTCTTAGGCATTAGAGGTATTCGCGTTGAGTCGCCAAAGCTTGGAACTGGATCCGAGTCTGCAATTTGCCTATCTGCAGGATCAGCAGATGAGCCCAGCCGGGCGTATGGCAGGCGCCTCCCTTTCAGGTAGCGAGCTATTTCTGAAGCTGTTGTTGGTCACGATCTTCTTACCCGAGGGCCTGTCTTTCTTCATCGGAGATTTTCGTCTCTCCCTGGCTCGCGTTCTAATTTTAGGTGCGTCCATCACAGCGATATCGCGGTTGTCCCAGAACGTAGGCGCGCGCGCCGTAGTCTGGGTTCCATCAGATATCCTAGCCGTGGCCGCGGGCGCTTGGATGATATTGGCTGCCACGGCCATAGATGGCTTTACAGGTCTCAAAGGGGCCGGAATCGAAGCGATTACATTTACCGGTGCATATCTGACTTTCCGGTATCTTCTCGGCCCGATTGACAGTTCCGTGCGACTCGCGCGCTTCTCGTGCAAGCTGATGATTGTGATCGTCGGTATCGCGCTTCTCGACCCTTTGAATGATAGTCTGTTTACCTATGAGTTCATCAAGGGCGTTACCGGCTATGTGAAACAGGGTTATGAAGACGCATTGCTGCAGCGGGCGGAGACCTTCTTCCGGGACGGGGCCATTCGCGCCATGGGTCCGCTGGAGCATTCGATTTTATTCGGTGCTGTTTGCGTTTGGTTTGGGGTCCTGGCCTTTACTACGTTCAAGGCCCGTGCATTCGGCTGCTTGGTTGCAGGCATTGCGTTTGTCGGCGTGTATTATTCGCAGGCAAAGGGTCCAATGCTGGGCTACATCATCGGATTTGGATTGGCGATTTTCTATGCGGCAACCCCACGTTTCAAGGCGCGATGGAAGTTGGTCGGACTATTGGTGACTGCCGTTCTCCTAACCGTTTTTATTGTTTCTTCCAGCCCTGTGGCAACGCTGGTACGCCTTAGCGGAGTAAGTCCGGAGTCAGCCTGGGCCCGTCAGGCGATCTGGGACACGGGAATTCCTGTGGTGCTCGGTTCGCCGATCTTCGGGATAGGTCTGAATGGCGACTGGAATTGGCAGGCTAACGGCGCGCTTGTAAGTAGCAGCGTGGATGCCTTCTGGCTTGCCACGGCGATGACGTATGGAATTCCCGGAAGCGCATTAGTCCTTGCGACGATTGTGGGCTCGTGCTGGCTCGGTTCGATTGACAAGTCGTATTACCTTACTCCCGAAGAAGGACGACTTGCCGTGGCACTCGGAATTACCATGACCACCTTGGGTTTTCTGGGGTTCATCGTGCACTATTGGGGCATCTGTTGGATCCTGATGGCTGTCTTTGCAGGGATGCGGGCGAACCTCGCGGAATCCGCGATATTGCGCGAGAGAGCCGCGCGAGCGGCGGAAAGCCAGGACGCGGTTGGCTTTTACGGAGTGGTTTGACTGAGATTCTTTCTGCTGGTTGCATCGTGTGTAAGGGAATGAAATGGATCAGTACCACATCTCCGGCAGCCAGGCAGATCGGCGGATCGCCTTCGTCACGATTGGCGATGCAAGCGAGGTCAGGTTCTGGTCCGGGACTCCCTTTCACATGTCGAAATCGCTCGTACGCGAAGGTTATGAGGTGGTCCATATCGGTCCCCTGAGCGCACCGAGCCTGCCTCTCTACAAGACCTATTCCAAAGTTTGCCGGACCTTTCACAGGCGGAGCTTCTCCCCGTTTCATGCGGATCCTGTTGTTGCGGAGTATGCAGCGGACGCAGCCCGCAAAATCCGCGCCGTCGGGCCCGATATCGTCTTCGCGCCCGCCGGATCTACCTTCGCCTGGAGTGTTCCTACCGAGATTCCCCTCGTCTATGCGTCCGACGCGACCTTTCGGCTCGTCGACAATTACCATCCCCACTATCGGAACCTGTCACCCAACGCGCGAGAGGTTGCTGAACGCCTGGAACGTAAGACAATCGCGCGCGCCGATATGGTCCTCTATCCGTCAGAATGGGCAGCCGAATCTGCGATTAGAGACTATGGCGCCGACCGCGCGCGGGTGCATGTCATTCCTTGGGGCGCCAACCTCGAAGAGACGCCGGATCGGGCCTCTGTGCTCGGACGCCGGAAGCCGGGTCCATGTAGGCTCCTCTTCATCGGTGCCAACTGGCAAGAGAAGGGTGCAGACATCGCGGTTGGGACTCTCGCTGAGCTAAGGGGCAGGGGCGTCGAGGCGGAGTTGGTGATCTGCGGGTGCACGCCGCCGAAGCCCGTCGCCCAGGATGGCCTTACGATTATCCCTTACCTTGACAAGAGTGATCGTGAACAGCGAATCCGACTGGATCAGCTCTATCGAGACGCGGATTTCTTTCTGCTGCCGACCCGGGCAGATTGCTACGGCATCGTGTTCTGCGAAGCGGCTGCCCATGGCGTACCAAGCGTTGCACCGGCCACTGGCGGCGTCTCCTGCGCGATTCGCGACGAGGAGACGGGCATCCTGTTGTCGCCTATTGCGACGAAAGGGGATTATGCGGCCGCCATCGCCGAGATCTTTGCGGACCCGATCCGGCTGGCGCGCCTTCGACGATCGAGCCGCGATGCCTTCGAGGGCCGTCTAAACTGGCAGGTCTGGGCCCGGCGTGTCTCAGATCTGATGCAAACACTGTGATCGTCCTGAACTATCACGAGCTGGTGGAAGCAGCGCCTTCGAATGCGTGGTGCCTAACGCATGAAACATTCGATGCACATCTCACGTTGTGTAAGAACAGGCTGATCTCGCCTCAGAGCTTTCTGGAAAGATGCGCTGATCCGAATGCCAGCCGCAACGATGCGGTCCTTCTGACCTTCGACGATGGATTTATGTCGGACTACACGCATATCTATGCTCATTACGTGACGACTGGTCGGATTCCAGGTTTCATGTCCTTTATTCCAGTGGATTTTGTGGGCTCGCAGGGACGTCTGAGTTGGAGGATGATCGAAGAGCTTGACAGGGGCGGCGTTGCGATCGGCTCACATGGCATGGCCCATGTCGATTTGACCAGCGTCTCGGATGTCGAGCTCGGTCGCGAGCTCACAGTGTCGAAGTCGATGCTCGAGGATCGACTTGGGCGAGAGGTTACTCTTTTCGCTTTCCCATACGGGCGCTTTTCCCGACGGGTTTGGGACGCAGCTCTAAGGGCCGGTTACACTCACCTCTTTACAATCCAGCTTGGGCATCATCGCGGATTCGAAACCTTTCTCTATTCCCGTCTCTGTCTGACGAACGACATGGACGTCGAGTACATGCGCCGGCATTTGCTTGACCCGGATGCAATGCGCGGCTTTGTATGGAGGATCAGCACCAAACTCAGGCTTTATCGCCAGCTGATGCACTGGCGGTGTCGATAACGCTTTGCGCGGCCTACGGTCGCGGGATCGGGCTTCCGAGGACGAGGCGATTGCCCTCCCAAGTCGCCCAGCGCACGTTTTCCCATTCCACGATGTTGATTCGCCTTCCCTTGACCACGTCGAACATGAATGGTCGGTAGCGGAAGGAGCCACGCACGAAGTAGACGTTCTTCAGACTCACGGAGGAGCCGCCATCTGCCGGGATGCGGAGCCCGAAACTGCCGCCGTCGAACAACACGTTCTCGAAAACGTGCGAGCCTCGCCAGTCGTCGGACGAGAAGTAGCCTGCAGTCGTGACTCCGGCCATCTTGATCGTGGAGTTCTTGACGGTCACAGTGCCTGTAGAACCCGGAGCGTAGCACTGCACCCCGTCGGCGTGATCACCTTCGATCCCTGTGGCCTCGATATAGACCCACGACATATTAATATCGCCGCTGATGCAGCGAACACCTTCTCGTGACCGAATGCGAAGCCGCGTGAGGGTGCAGGAGCCCTTGCAGACAACCGTCGAGTCCCCCGAGTTCTCCACGATCGACAGGTCCGTTCCGGAAGAGTTGGGCGGCAAGTTGATACCGCTCGTGTTGTTGGTAACGTTGGCGTACACGGGATCGTCGAAGCTCAACGGAACGCCAGGCGAACTTTGCACCGGGTCAGGCGCGGCATGAACTGCAGGGTCAAAGGGCGGGAGAGGATCGTTGGCCACAAGCACCATTGCCGTAATCCGATCGGTCTCGTGGCCCATCTTTAAGACTGGCCCCAGAGCAGCCGAAGCATCGCTTCTACACGCCTCCGCCTCTTGGCTATTTCTCAGGAGGAACGAATGGGCTGCTTCCGGTGAACCTGGGCATGTCCATTCTGCCTCAAGGCGCGTCGAGGTGACCGTCGATTGCGCAATAGCGGCCCCTGTCAGCAGCAGGGTCCCCGTCATAAGGTAGCGCATGGAACCTCCCAGAGCGGCTTGCGCGCGTTGAATCTAAAATCTCAGTTCGTCGAGCCATCATTGCGCCCGCAATTCGGGCGAGGTCGCTTGGAGCGAATTGAATACCTTGCCGAGACCATTTCCGGCGAGATTATATTGTGAAGCGGTTGATTGATTTTCTGTCCTCGGCGCAGCGACTAATACGGAATTGGCCTGTTTGCCAATGACTCCAATAGCTTAATAGTTTACACTTCAGGGCGTTTGTAGGTGAGCCGAGAATTGAAAAAGATCCCAGTCCCGCGTAGTATCAAAATTATACATTTAATGGTAGATTATATTAGAGATGTCGGCCATTCAATGATGATGCGCGCTACGATTGCATTATCCCGTAAATTGTTGCCCTAGAGGTAGTTTCATGCAGATCGGGCCAGCCCTCGATGCTGTACTCCGGACCACAACGGTCGACGAGTCGCAGGCCGTCGGAGCGCAAGATGCCATAATCGTTGGAGCTGGAGCCGCCGGTGGATTGGCGGCACTCTTGCTCGCTGAAGCCGGCCTGCGCGTGCTTGTGCTTGAGGCCGGATGGCGTCAGGCGCGACGCTCTTCGTTGAGCCGTGCTACGGGCGCCATTGCGCGAAGGCTCGCCGACCCCGCCCTACTTCGTTTGCTTCCCCCCCAGGCTGTTCCCTTGGGGAAGATTGCCTTGCGGAGCGTCGGTTTGGTCCGCCAGCCCGTCCAATCTCGGTGCAGTATTTGGGGGCGCGTGCCGGAAGCTTTTGTGGATGACCGTGAATGCCCGTATGCGACGCCGCCAAATCAGCCGTTCGTGTGGATACGCGCGCGTACGCTCGGCGGACGGGTAGGCCTTCCAGGGCATGGCCGGCAGTACTATCGCCTGAGTTCTTCCGATCTAACGCCTAGTGACGGATTGAGCGCGCCATGGCCCATTGAGCCATGTGAGCTGGATCCTTGGTATTCGATGGTCGAGCGCCGGCTCAGACTAGCCGGCGCATCCGAAGCCGTGCCATGGCAGCCTGACAGTCATCTCTCGCGAGAACTCGAACCCACGCTTAATCAATCAGCTCTCATGGCAGCGATTGGCGCGCGATGGCCTTACTCGCGGCCGATGCTTACACGTTTTGCGCCGCCGCTGGACGCCTTGGAAGGTGCTGCTATGACAGGCCGTCTTAGATGCCGCGAGGGGGCAGTTGTAAAGCAGATCGATGTTGACCGGTCGGGCCGAGTGCGAGGCGTTTCCTGGTTCGATCAACAGAGTGGCGCCAATGTACATGCTCGCGCGCCATTGGTGTTCCTGTGCGCGTCGTCATTGGAGTCGACGCGCATCCTCTTGCTTTCGCATTCGGCAAAGGGGATTCAGGGACTCGGCGCAGAATCTGATGCACTGGGCCGCAACTTGATGGACCATATCGTCATAACTGGATGGGGTGGGGGAGCGCCGCTGAGGCCGGGCCCTGTTCTTGAGGACGGATGCGCGGTCTACCTTCCGCGCTTCGATGCTCGCGACAGGCCTGCGCCCCAAGGCGGGCGAGGTTTTGGCGTGCAACTGTATCAGTTCGCGGGCGGGAACGGGCGCTCCCATTTTACGGCAGTCAGTTTCGGCGAAATGCTGCCTCGTCCCGAAAATCGCGTAATCTTGCATCCCACACGACGAGACAAATGGGGCATCCCCATCCTGCATATCGACTGTCGTCATAACGATGCGGACTTGGCGCAGGCCCGCGATCAGGCTGCAGCGATAACCGAAATCGCCGCCGTGGCTGGCGTGACGCTCAGCCGCATCAATAGCAAGCCTGGCCCCCCAGGTACCGGGATTCATGAGTGCGGGACCGCCCGGATGGGCACGGATCCGGCCACCTCCGTGCTCGATCCAAATAATCAATGCTGGGATGCGCAGGGATTGTACGTCACAGACGGCTCCTGTTTCCCGTCACAGGGGACCCAAAATCCTACCTTGACCATTCTCGCCCTGACCGCGCGCGCATGTCATCACGCCGTGAGCGCGGTCACCCAAACAAAGCGAGAAGCCGTATTTGGGTAGCCGGAGACACCACGCATGACGGTTGCCATGGTCAAGCCGATCCAAGAAATCCTTCCACGAAACATGCTCCCGCTGGGTTTTGGATCCGGTGCATTGTTGAGCAAGCGCCGTACGCGTCGTGACGCACTTAGGTTGCTCGAAACAGCGATGGATTGTGGTGTTACGTACTTTGATACTGCCCGAATGTATGGTGCCGGTCGCGCAGAGGGCATTTTGGGAGAGTTGACCGCGCGCAAGCGGGAACGCCTGGTTTTGGCAAGCAAGGCGGGCATCCTTCCACAAAGTCGAGCGCTTCATGTACGCGCGATGGGTCGCGGCATTCGGCTTTTGCACAAGGTTGCGCCAAGCTTAAAGTGTCACGTGCCGGTACCGTCAACCTCGATACCGCGTTTCGGAGCATTTGGACTTGTGGAATTCCGAAACAGTGTCGAGAAAAGTCTCAAGGAATTGCGTACTGATTACCTCGACATTCTATTGTTGCACGAGTGCACGGCCGCCGATCTAGAGGAAACAGACCTGCTACATTATCTCCATGATCTCAAGAGCGGAGGAAGGATTCGCGCCGTTGGCATTGCCACCGGCATAGGAGAGACGATCTCCATCCTGAAGAAGCACGCAGGATTTTTTGACGTTGTCCAGATCCCGAGTGCCATCTGGAATATGAATGTCCGAAAACTTCCGGCAATAGACGGTCTCGTGATTACACACTCATCACTCACCAGTCGATTCAACATATTGCTCGATCGCTTGCAGTCGGATGAGCGGATGGCAGATGAATGGCAGTCGCTCACGCAGGTAGACCCGCGTGATTCGGAAAAACTGGCTCAGCTGCTTCTGGCGCATGCGCTGAAAGCAAATTCAAACGGGATCGTCATTTTTTTCTCGTCCAATCCCGCGAATCTTGCGGCGAACGTCAAATCGGTCAGCAATCCTGTTATCGGTGAAAGGCAGATCGCGGGCTTGAACGCATTGTTGGCACGAAAGCACGTTGTCGATTTTTTTGAATCGAGCTTCGGAGGGCTGAATTTTTGAAGCGCGCGGCCGGGCGACGATATCCTCGGTGTCGTCCATCTTGGCAACCAATCGGGTCCGATATATTCACATTTGGCGATCATCGCTCTTTTCAGAGTGGCACTGGGCTCGCCAACGGTCGAGTTTTGCCGACGACTCGACGCGCATCTTCTCTCCCTCCTCGTCGTACAAGAACGACAGAAAAGCGTAGCGACGATTGCTCGAAACGGGCGTGACCTCGTGCAATAACGAGCATGAAAATACGATGGCCTCGCCTATCGCTGCACGGTAAGTCTTGCGGCCATATTCCGGGAAGACCAGATCGCCACCGTCATAGCCGTCGTTGAGGTTAATGGTCAGCGCGAACCGGCGATGCGCAGCGATCGCTACAGTATTGTCTCGGTGTGGCCGGAAATATCCCCCGGTCTTCGCATCGTAACATCCAACGAGCCAACGCTCGATGCGTGTGGTTCTGAATTGGAAGGCACGGAAAACCAAAGGCAACAGGCGGGTTGCCAGCAGCTCTCTGCAACGTATGACCGTCGCCTCGTCCGCTATGTAGTAGTCCAGGCGCTTGCGGAATTCCGGATTGAAGTGTTTGAGGGCCTCGCCTTTGCGCTCGATGGCACCGATCTCGCGGCCGCCCGCTTCGTCGTAAAGATTGATCAGGCGCTCGCACAATGGACGGTCGAAAATCTGCGGCACGATCAGCACCGGTGCATTGCCCTCCCAATCGTTGTTCGACAGGAGCAATGTCAGCGTCGAGTGGATGTGGGCGAAAAAGACGCTGGGATCGTTCAGCGTTACGACGTCAATGACCTGCATTGCCGGGCTAAGGATGAACGCTACCGGTTGGACCGGCGGGGTCAGTCCGTATCGCTGTATGCCGTCGCCCTGCCGATCCCAAAGATAGAGATGCCCCGCACGACTTTGCAGGGCGCTTTCACTGAAATCCTCGCGGCGGTTGCTCACTGCGACGCAGAGCGCGCGATCTCCGTCGAAAAGCGGGCAGCGTTCTATCTCGGCCAAGGCTTCGCTGACGGGCGGGGCTGCTTGGCCGAAGAACAAGAGCACGAGATAGCGGCCACCAAGTTCATCGAAGTGAACCATCTCGCCGGCATCTTTCGCGGCCAGGAACCAAGGCGCAGGTTCACCGATGCCGAGCACTATCCGCCCCCCAAGCATGACGTCCCAATCTGTCGGATAGCTGCGGAATTGCACAGAGAGTGGTCATTATTCCGGTTCCTGAAGTTCGTCGGGCGGATCGCGTTCGCCCCGGTCGTGAGCCGCGAACACCTAGAGCACGTGCCGGCTCCGGCACTTGCGGAGCGGCCGAAGTGATGTTCGCGAATATGGCTCTTGCAAGGCGAGCGCGGCGAGTGATTGGGAATAAGAGCGTACTATACTATGAAATACAGTATGCATTGCGCGAGTTAACCGGAATATCGGTGACGAAATGCGTTCGCTATTTTTGCATAATTGCACTGACGCGGGATAGTCAGGCAGCAAGCGGGAAGTCTAGCCAGCTGGCATTTGGTCGGATAGAAGCCAAAGCGATCACTCGCTGGCTGCCGCATTCGGAAGTTCGTATCCGTCGAAGAATCGGCAATCCGAAGGGGGCGGCACCTGCTTCGATCGCGATCCATGTCGGACCAACCTAGGGCCTTATTCCCGGTGTCTAAATGGCGACGGCTGTTTTTTTGCGTTGCTATAGGTAGATTCGGCAAATAAGATTATTTATCGAAATGTCGGGCTGGTGTCGCAGGGGGCGGGCATCGACACAGAGCCGGGTCCGCGTGAACGGATCGGGTTTCTCCGACGCAAGGGGCTCGGACAAGAGGCGGCCGTCTTCATCAGGGGCCGGGGTCTCGTCGGAGGCCTCGTTCAGATATGCTCCGGCCTTTAGGTGGTGGCCGTCGTTCGTCAGTGTCGACATAAGGTGTCTGGGGCTATGCCGACCGCCAGCGTCAAACTTGCCGTCATCATCGTCTCATACTGCAATGTCGATGATGTGGATCGTTGCTTGAAGTCGCTCGGTCGTTCGGATTGGGATCACTTTGAGGTCTTCATTTGTGAGAATGGCGGGGAAGCAGCCTACGGGAAATTGTTGACTGCGCTCGTGGGGGCGGATCGAACGTTGCAACGAGCTTCGGATGGAGCGAGTGCACTTGATCGGCCACACAAGCGACTTGCCTCAGTGACGAAATGTCGATTTCAGAACAGTGCGATTGTCGTACGACTAGGGCTCGCAACCGAGAACCTCGGCTACGGAGGCGGTGTCAACGCCTGGCTCGAGCCACTACTCGGCGTCCTCGGCTGGGATTCAGTGCTTGTCCTCAATCCTGATACCGAGGTGGAGCGCCGGAGCCTGTCTGAATTGATTGCCAAGTCTGCTGAGGGATTCGGCATGGTTGGTGGAAGCCTGGTCTTCGACAGCGCCCCAGACAAGATCATCAACTACGGACTGCATTGGTCCCGCACAACGGGAAGGGTCATCGCCATAGGAAGGAACGCGCCAGTGGGGAGCGCGCCATCATCCGATGACCTTGCCAGGATTGACGCGATAAGCGGCGCGTGTGTTCTGGCAACGCGATCGTTCGTCGAAGACGTCGGTCTCATGGCCGAGGACTATTTCCTCTATATGGAAGATCTGGATTGGGGGCGCCGGCGGGGAAAGTACCGCATCGGCTTCGCGAGCAAAGCCCTCATTCGCCATGTTGGAGGAACGACCATCGGCTCGGCTGTTGCCCCCGAGAAGCGCTCACATCTCTCGATCTATCTGTCTGCCCGCAACAGCATTCTCTTCGCTCGACGCTTTGCGGGATGGCGTTGGATCTGCCATTTCGGAGTCGGGCTGCTGTTTGCCGCCCGATATGTGCTCAAAGGCTCCTTGTCGGCCGGAAGGATCGCTCTCGCGGGTTTGCTGGACGGTGCCAAAGGCAAGACAGGTCGGCCCGATGTCGCACCCCGGCCACATTAGCTCGGTTGACCTGCAATCCCACTCGAGTCCTGAGCTCGAGCCAGATATGGCGGTCGCGCCCGATGCCGACATCCTCCGAATTCGTCCGGCGCCAATCGCACCTAACGGGACGATAATTGTCTATTTAGATGGGTAAATAACCCGCTCAATAAGTATATAGTTTCCGGGCGCGCGGCGGGATTATCTGAAGCTTATTTAATCGTGCTGCTTTGCGGGAAGCGTCAGTTCTCGTTGAGCTGCATCTTGCGGCGAATCGCGGCATGAACGAGATTGGGGAGCGCAACCTAGTATTCCTTCGTATGTGTGGTTTTCCTGTCGCGTACGCCTCCTGTGCGAAAACCTGAATGTGCTAAAGAAATTCGCGCTGCATTAAATTCGCGCGGAGTGACTTTGGCCAGGCAGCTAAGAAATCACCTCGGGTGGGCCGTCATGTCGTCGCAAAAAAGCCTCTGCCCGTCGACTAAAGAGGGTCCAACGGCGCTGCCCAGCAGCGTCGCGTTTAGGGGTATCGTCGCTCGGGTGATCGGAATTGGGCGCGTGCCAAGGGACAATTAATCCAGGAGAAAACACTAGATGGCAGCCATTCCTCTTAGCTGGAATGACCCGATGTTTAGCGGCACTACTGAGCCGAGTTCGACCTACCTTCAAGACGGTGCGACGCTTTCGAATGCAAGCGTTACCGACGACAGCGGCGATGCGGCCGTTGCCGGCGTGGGCTCGTTCACGCTCGATCACGTCCGTATTGACGCAAGAGAAGGCGTCCGCATTGCGGGTAGCGGCGACATAAACATCAATAATACGTATATCGAAACGCTGGGAGTTGGAGCCGATCACGCCGACGGGATTCAGATCTATGATCCAGGCGGGAGCGGGAATGTCACGATCTCAAATACGGCAATTGTCTCCCACAACACCAGTTCTGCAACCGCGGGGATGTTCATAGCGGATGGTTACAGCGGACACTTCACCTTCAATAATGTGATGTTCGAAGGCGGTCCGTACGGCCTGCGCATTGCCGCGGATGCAGGAGCTGGCCACGACGATTACGTCGCCCTCAAGGATGTGTATTTCGTGGGACCGTTCCAGTATGATGCGTTTCTCTTTCAGGAGGTCAACGCGAACATACACATCACGCAGTGGGAAAACGTTCGCTACGCGACTATCGAGAATGGTGTGCTCGTTCCGGGCGCGCTGATCCCGTCGCCTTTCCCGGTGGAAGGGGGGGCGTCTTTGCCAACTCCGCCGACATCCACCGCACCGGGAGCCCCCGTTATCGCATCGTTCTCCGACGACACGGGTGTCGCCAACGACAAGATAACCAGCGACAATGCTATCGAGCTGAAGGGCACCGCCGCGGCCAACGCCACGGTCAAGATTTACGACGGCTCGACACAGATCGGTTCGACCAAGGCGGATGCGTCCGGCAGCTGGGACTACATCACCAAGGTCCTGACGGACGCCAAGCATACGCTCACTGCAACGGCTACCAACTCGTCGGGGCAGACCAGTGTGGCGTCGGCTGCCTTGGCAATCACGGTCGACACCAAGGCGCCGGCTACGCCGACAATGGCCACACATACGGTGAACAGCGCCAATCAGGTGGTGATGTCGGGCAATGCCGAAGCGAGCAGCGTCGTAAAGGTGTTCGACGGCACGACCCAGATCGGGACGGCGACGGCGAACAGTAGCGGTGTGTGGGCCTATACGTCCGCCGCCCTTGCGGCCGGTGCGCACAACCTTACGGCGAAGGCAACGGACGCGGCAGGCAACACCAGCGCGGCGTCCACCGTGTTCACGGCCACCATCAGCACCACGGCCCCAACCACTCCGACCTCGCCAACCACACCGACGTCGCCAACTGCTGGTAAGGTAATCGAGTCGGCTGGTGCGACAACTCTCGTTGAGAACAACGACAAATTCTATCTCAACGGCAGCAGCGGATCGGGCCCCACGCTCAAGAATCGCGGCGTGGACTTTGTCGACGGGTCAGATCACACTTGGGCGCCGATTGGTGCGGAGAAGACAGCGACGGGTTATCAGGTCGTCTGGAAGGAGGCGAGCACCGGTCAGTACACGGCCTGGAACACCGATAGCAACGGCAACTACCTTTCCCACGTGGCCCTGACCGGCTCTGGGTCGGGCGGCACCGTGTCAGGTACGAGCTCTGCCCTTAAATCGCTGGAGACGACCTTTCATCAGGATCTCAACGGCGACGGGCAGATCGGTGGGTCCAGTGCTTCCACACCGACTTCGCCAACCTCGCCGACCTCGCCGACTGCCGGTAAGGTAATCGAGTCGGCTGGTGCGACAACTCTCGTTGAGAACAACGACAAATTCTATCTCAACGGCAGCAGCGGATCGGGCCCCACGCTCAAGAATCACGGCGTGGACTTTGTCGACGGGTCAGATCACACCTGGGCGCCGATTGGTGCGGAGAAGACTGCGACGGGCTATCAGGTCGTCTGGAAGGAGGGGAGCACGGGTCAGTACACGGCCTGGAACACCGACAGCAACGGTAACTACGTTTCCCACGTGGCCCTGACCGGCTCTGGGTCGGGCGGCACCGTGTCAGGTACGAGCTCTGCCCTTAAATCGCTGGAGACGACCTTTCATCAGGATCTCAACGGCGACGGGCAGATCGGTGCTTCCACCGCAGCTACGTCGTCCACGAGCACCGCTCAGGTCGTCGCGACTTCGAGCTCGACGGGCGGTAACACACAGGCGAGCACTTCAGGCAATGACGTCCTCGTTGGCACCAGCAAGGCCGACACTTTCTCGTTTGCGGCTAATTTTGGCAACGATGTCATCAAGGGCTTCACTGCCAGCGGACCTGCTCACGACACGATCGAGTTCAGCAAGGGTGTGTTCGACAGTTTTGCGAGCGTTCTCTCCCACGCGGCCCAATCCGGCCAGGACGTCGTCATCGCAACGGGGAGCGACACCCTCACGCTGAAGAACACCAAGCTCGATTCTTTGAGCAGCCACGACTTCCACTTCGCGTAGGAGCCAAGCCAACCACACAGGCTAGTATTCAACAGCTGCCTCGGGGGATCACTTGAGGGATCCCCCGACACAGGCGTGATTTAAAGGGCGGGTGTCATGACTGACGTTGGACGGCGGGGGGTGATGCCCCCGCTCGCAAGTTTTTGTCGAGTTCCACTTAATGTGCATTTGTCAGGACTATGGTCGGCCGGACGGCAGTGGGCCGGCAGCGCCGAATTGCCGACGCCGCGACTAGTCGGCTGGGCAAGGCGTTTGGTTGAAGCCCTTCGGCAACGGATGTTCGCTGGCCAATCCCGGTCGGTGGAGGACTATGAGGAGCCGCAGTCAGAGATGTCGGCTTTCCTGCGGTCTTGCCGCCGGATATTCTGGGCTCTCGCGGCCTTCAGCGGGATGAGCAATCTCCTCATGCTCACCGGCTCGTTTTTCATGCTGCAGGTCTATGATCGGGTACTGCCCGGGCGCAGCATACCGACGCTGATCGCCTTGATGGTTCTGGCCACGGTTCTCTATCTGTTTCAGGGTGGGCTGGATCTCGTCAGGAGCAGGATCAGCACCCGGGTCGGTCGGTTTTTCGATGAAAGGCTCAGCCTTCGCATATTCGACGCGCTTGTTCGCTTGCCTTTGAAGACCAGAGCCGACGGTGATGGCTTGCAGCCGGTGCGCGACCTTGATCAGGTCCGCAGCTTCCTGTCGAGCGGAGGGCCGACGGCGCTCTTCGATCTGCCCTGGATGCCGATCTATCTCGGCGTCTGCTTCCTTTTTCACTTCTGGATTGGTGTCACTGCGCTGGCGGGCGCCTTGATGCTGGTTGGTATCACGATCCTCGCGGAAACACGCACGCGAGGCCCGGCAAAGGCGTCCACACGTCTTGCGGTCTCGCGAACAGCCCTCGCGCTCGAGGGACGGCGCAACGCGGAGGTTCTGCAGGCAATGGGTATGCGGCAGCAGGCCGCCTTGCGTTGGCGCGATGTCAACGCGAAGTACCTCGCGGCCCATGAGCGAGCCAGCGATGTCGCAAGCGGCCTCGGGGGCGTCTCCAAGATCTTCCGAGCGATTCTGCAATCGTTGGTTCTTGCCGTTGGTGCCGTCCTCGTCATCAACCAGGAATCGACGGCCGGCATCATCATCGCCGGGTCGATCCTCACCGCGCGGGCTTTGGCGCCTGTTGAACTGGCCATAGCGAACTGGAAAGGATTCGTCTCTGCGCGGCAATCGGGGCAACGGCTCGATCATTTGCTGAAGCTTCTGCCAAGCGAGCGGGAGCAGCTGGCGTTGCCTCCTCCCGTCGAAAATCTCACCGTCGAGAATCTCTATATCGGCGCCCCAAACTCGGAGAGGCCCACCGTCAGTGACGTGTCGTTCCAATTGCGAAGCGGGCAGGCAGTTGGAATCATCGGTCCAAGCGGATCTGGAAAGTCGACGCTGGCACGGGCGCTGGTTGGGGTGTGGCCGTGCATGCGAGGCCGGATACGGCTGGACAACGCCGCACTCGATCACTGGTCTTCTGACGCCCTTGGCAAGCACATCGGTTACCTGCCTCAGGACGTCGAATTGTTCGACGGCAGCATTGCGATGAACATTGCACGCTTCGATCCGCAAGCAAGGGCCGCCGTTGTTCTGGAGGCCGCGCATGCCGCTGGCGCACACGATCTCATCCTTTCGCTTCCGGACGGCTACAGTACGAAGATCGGCGAGGGAGGATTAGCGCTGTCGGCAGGGCAGCGGCAACGTATCGGGCTGGCACGTGCCTTCTACGGCAAGCCCTTCTTGGTCGTGCTGGACGAGCCCTCCTCCAATCTCGACGCCGAGGGCGAGGAGGCGCTGACCGAGGCGATCCTGAACGTACGCCGCCGTGGCGGGATTGTCGTCGTTGTCGCCCACCGTCCGAAGGCGCTTGAAGGCGTCGATCATGTCTTGTGCCTCGGGGAAGGCAAGGTTCAGTCCTTCGGCAAGAGAGAGGAGGTCCTGAGGAAAGTGTTGCGAACTCCCGTACCGCTCAAGGTGGTCGCGGAAACTCAAGGAGGCAGCCGATGAACGGCGAGGTGGCACCAGCGATGCAGTCCATCCAGCGCTACATGATTGTCGGTATGATCATGTTCGGTCTGGTGACTTTTGGGGTCGGCGGTTGGGCGACAACGAGCCAATTGTCGGGCGCGGTGATCGCTCAGGGCGTGGTCGTGGTGGATTCGAGCGTCAAGAAAGTCCAGCACGCCACTGGTGGGATTGTGGGAGAGTTGCGCGTGCGCCAGGGCGATCGGGTCAATGCAGGCGACGTTTTGATCCGCCTCGACGAGACCCAGACGCTCGCGAATGCAACGATCGTCACCAACAGCATAGATGAGCTGCTGGCGCGGCAGGCTCGTCTCGAGGCCGAGCGCGATGGCTCCGACAAGGTCGAATTTCCCAAGGTGCTGCTCGATCGGGCCAAGGAGCGCAACTCCGAAGCGAGCCGCGCAATTGCCGCGGAGAGGAAGCTGTTTGACCTGCGCCGCCAGGCGAGGAGCGGTCAAAAAGCGCAGTTGCAGGAGAAAAGCACGCAGCTGGAAAACGAGATCACAGGCTATACGGGACAGACCGAGGCCAAGCAGAAGGAAGTCGAGTTCATCCGCCAAGAGCTGGAGGGCGTGCGCAGCCTGTGGCAAAAGAATCTGGTGCCGATCACGCGGCTCAATTCCCTCGAGCGCGACTCCGCCCGCATTGAAGGTGAGCGCAGCCAGCTCGCCGGAATGATTGCTCAGTCGAAGGGCAAGATCTCCGAAATCGGACTCCAGATCATTCAGATCGACCAGGATCTGCGGACGGAGGTCGGCAAGGACCTGATAGAAACTCGCTCGAAACTTGCCGAGCTAGGCGAGCGCAAAACTGCAGCGGTCGATCAGCTCAAGCGGATCGATATCAGGGCACCACAATCCGGCCGCGTCCACGAGCTTAGCGTCCACACGGTCGGGGGTGTAATCTCACCCGGCGAGCAAATCATGCTGATTGTGCCTGACGCAGACTCGCTCGCGGTCGAGGTCAAGATCGCACCACGCGATATTGACCAGGTCTATGTGGGGCAGACCGCGACAATGCGTTTTGCCGCGTTCAACCAGAGGACTACGCCGGAAATCGACGGGGAGGTCAGCATGGTCTCGGCAGATATCACGCAGGATCAGCGCGCCGGCACGAGTTACTACACGGGCCGCGTCCTGCTGAAGCCTGACGAGCTGGCGAAGCTCGGCTCGGCAAAGCTCATGCCAGGCATGCCGGTGGAGGTCTTCATCAAGACCGCAGGTCGGACCGCGCTTTCATACTTGCTCAAGCCGCTGCAGGATCAGGCCGGGCGGGCATTCAAGGAGCGCTGAGCTGGTGCAGGATGGCAGCCGCACTCGACTGCATGTAGTCGGGACTGGCGCCCTTTCCTTGGGCGCTGGTGTTGCGATCAGCTCCTGAAAGTCAGCCGGGCGGCCGCAAGCACCGGGAGCGGGCGTGCTGGTCCAACAAGCGCGCGTCTCAAACCGGACCGGCGTCTGCGGTCTGGTTTGAAGGATTCGCCGCAGCATCCTGGTTATCATTGCTCCGCAAGAGATCCAATGAGACGAACGTGATGAGATCGCCCACCTCCCGGTCAACCTCCGTAAACCGCGCGCCTTTCGACGGATCGACCGCGCGAGATGCTTGTTGCTTCTGGGAAAGACGATGGGCCGCTCAAACGATCGTCTGCTCAGTACGTCCATTCGTTTTGCGTGCAGGCTCATTGCGGCTACGCAGGCGAGTATCGAAGCTTCAGCTCCCAGAATGACGAGTAGCTCGACTGGCATGTGAAGTCGGTCTTGCGCGAGGAAGCTTGTTTGACGATTTGGTCTAAATATTCAGATCGACGATAATATTATAGGAATGACAAATAATCGCCCGCATTGTGCGAAGCGCGGCTTGCGTCGCCCGCGCACAATAACCTAGAACGCGATGACGGTTCATCCTAACCGATTTGCGCTTTATCGTAGGCGGCGCCGATCGAGGTGTCTCGCTCCATTCCCTCCTATTTATTCCGATATTCGTTCTTGCAGGCGCTACTTCGCAACTGTCCTGTCTTTGTTGCGGTCTAATTAAATATTGATTGAGATTTAAAATGAGGCGGATATAGTTAAATAATTATATTAAAGCAGCGTTTTGTGCGGTCAAGCGCATCGGTGCCGCTGGACCCGACACAGTTTGGAGTTCGGAGGGGGATCGGCAGATGCAAGGAACCTCGGGCCCGGTCATTGCGGCAGCCATAGCGATCATGATTGGGAGCATTCATTGGGCGCGAGCGGCATTGCTGGCCATGCCAAGGGTCCCCCAAGCGGATATTGCGCACATCGAGTTGGGCCGCCCGGCACTTCCGCCCCTTACTTACACGATGTTTTGCCTTCGCTATGAGACCGAGTGTCGCCCGCAGCGCTCCTTCCGGGGCGGGCCGATGCGGTTGACCGAGAAGCGATGGGCGGACCTGCGGGAGATCAATCGCACGGTCAATCTAGCGATAGAGCCGGCTCGCAACAAGTTCGGTCTTGTCGGCGAAACGTGGACCATCAACCCCTCGCGTGGTGATTGCAACGATTACGCGGTGAGCAAGCGCCACGAGTTGCTTCGGCGCGGCTGGCCGGCGCGCGTCCTTCTATTGAGCGAAGTCGTCTTGAGTTCCGGTGAGCATCATCTGGTGCTCCTCGTGCGTACCAGGAGCGGCGATCTCGTCCTCGACAATCTCACGCCACAGATCCAGCCCTGGTCGCGAACGCCCTATCGCTGGGTTCGGGTCCAAAGCCCCGGCCGTGACAGACTGTGGGCCATCGTTGGAAGAGAAGGCGTGTGAGGTACTAGGGCTAAAGCCCTGAGCCCTCCGTGGCCAGAACGGTTGCGCTTACTCGAGAGCGCATTTGAGCTGCTCGAGCGAAGCGAGCCTATCTTCAAGCGAGACGATCCGGCGGAGAAGATCTAGGCGCGACAGACCCAGGGTGGCTCGAGTCGATCCGACGACGGAAGCGGCAGCACATGGTCGCTCGGACATGGGGTGAAGAACACTGAACATGCGCAGGACGCCGTCGCCCGTCAGCACATCCACCCAGCCTTCGGAAGGTGACCGCCCTACGATTCGGCCTGGTATGCGGCCGATATAGCTGGGTGCGTCAAGCCGCGGCGACGCGTTGACGATGATGAGCTGCTGCCCATCGAGATGGGTGAAGGCACCGGGAAATGGCGGCGTTAGGCCGCGGATCATACGATCGATGGTAGCGGTGGGCTGCCGCCAGTCTATCTCTCCATCTTCCGGAACACGGGCGCAGCCATAGGAGGCGTGATCGGTATCTTGAGAGGTGCCTTGGTAGCCGGTGATCGCTCGTACAACGACACCACCGAGCTCACGTTCCTGAATCGCGTTAAGGCGATCGTAGAGGGAGGTGACCGTGTCGTTCGCGCCGATCTGGATGGCCTGCTGAAACAGCAGATTTCCGCCATCAAGCTCCGGGACCACCACGTGAATGCTGATCCCGGCGGTCGTCTCGCCATTGATGACTGCCCAATTAACGTTGGCGCGGCCGCGATAATGCGGCAGAAGCGAATAATGTACGTTGAGGAAGCGACACAACGCGAGAATCTGCGGGGGGATGATCCGATCGAAGGATGAGATCACAACAGCCGCCGGACACAACTCTGCGATCGTTTTCCGAAGCTGGTTCAATTTCTGCAGCTCCGCGACGGGGATGCCGTGGGCTTTCGCAAATGCCGCTAACGCGCTCGCCTCGGGCTGGTCCGGCTTTCGGAAGATCTGGACCACACGGCATTGCTCAGCCAGCGAGCGAAGCGCTGCGAAGCCTGTCGGTCCGTCTGCGAGAAGCACGACATCGGGCTGAAGTCGTTCCGTCATGTCACTTCCTACCATGGTACGAGCTGGGCGAAACTGTCCTGTGTAACGGCGCCGCCACGGCGAACCCATTCGGCCGCGCGCAAGCCACCAGTCTGCAATCGTACGATCGGCTCGGGACCAATCTCCGACAGCAGAATGCCCATATGGCCCCGTCCGACAGATTGGGTGGGCCAGACCGCGAGACCATTGGCGGCCAGCACCGCACGATCGATGTCGCCCCAGAACTGTACCACAACGGCGCCGGCGGGGGCGCATGCGGCGAGGTGCGCAGCCTCTGCTTGGTCGACGCGCGGTGTGTCCGCTGGTTGCAAGGCGACAACGAAGGCGTCCCATGCGCCGGGATGGACCGCCGCAACGTTCTTGAACGTCTCGACGTTCGCCCCCAAGCTTGCCAGCCCGGCGTGCAGCGGGGCAAGAAAGTCATTGTCGCAGAGCAGGCCGATTCTGTTGCCGAGGACCGCCAGACCAGAGTCGTGCAACTGCTTCACGGCGAGCGGGCCTAGGAAAGAGAAGACATCGACGGCGGGGTGTCGCTCGTTGACGCCGACCACCGGGATTTTGCGCCGTGCGCACGCCTCGATATCGAGGTCCTCACGACGAAATTCCCAGGCCTCGAACATCAAGGCAATCACAGCATCGCTACGCAGCTGGTCGATCAGTTCAGCCGTAAGAGGACGAAGGTGGCCACTGTTGGTTACGATGTCGACGTTCTGCAGCACCTCAGGACTGATCTTCTCCAGAATCTCGATGCGGTCGGCGATGCCCAGGGGGGCCGCGAGCTCCAAAGTCTCCCGTTTGGCGTCGGACACGGACCCATGGCGACCAGATTTGGTTAACGCGTAGACGTGCTTGGCTCCGGCCATTGCAGCGAGGACGGGAGTCACGGCATAAGCGCCGGTCGCGGCTTCAGTCAGCACTGTCATTCCCGACATATCCAGCCCCGTTTCCGCGACAGCGAGCTTCATCAGCGTTCGCAGTCGAACAGGCGAGAAGCCCGGTCTGTGAAGAGCTCTCGCATCCGCGTCGCCAGGTCGCAATGGTGCGACTGTTGTTCCGGTCACGGTCATTGGTTGGCCCCGTTGTTGCTCTTGGAAAAAGCCGCCTTCAAGATTTTCGACTGGGGCGCTCTGGATATCCCATCGCGTGCTGCCCGGAGTAGGTGTAGAGCGCGCGCGGGTGGTCCCGCCAGCTCATGCACTCGATCGATTGATCTGCGCCGGGTCGCACGGCTACTGACATGTCCGAAGGCCGCAAATTGAGGCTGCCGCGGTAAGCCTTGGGCCAATCCCGATTCAGATAGATGAATGGAGCGGAACGTCGTCATGCAATTCCGCGGCCTTCGATTGCCGCCGCATGTGCCGCACTCATTCCAAGCTCCGGCCCTTGTTTATTGAATGCAATTATTGAATTTTGGGAAATAAATGTCAATTAATTCCGGGAGATTGTGTCCGTGTGACCTGAGCAGTTGTTATGTCTAGCTCAGGCGACCTGGGCACGCTTTGATATGCGGCAATCGGAAGGTGGACAATTTAAAATATTAAAACTAACATACTTAATTGCGCAATATAAGGTGCTACAATGGGATAGGAGGATGTCGATGCCGCACTATGATACAGAGAATGAAGATCGTCGTGACTTCTTGAAAAATTGCGGAAAGTTCGCCGCCGTTACTCCTCCGGTGATGGCCATGTTGCTTTCGACCTCTCTGACCTCCACGGCTATCGCCCGTTCGGGCGGGCGAATTGTGCGGGGCAACAATGGCTACGGCAACGGCGGTAACGATGGTAGTCCCAATGGGAAGGAGGACGGTAGGCGCTGAATTGACGCCTGCGGCCCGACCCCTGACATAGCCGCCTGACGACCGTCGGAGGCTCAGCCGGTCCGGCGGGGCCTTAGTGCGGATTGGCGGTCGATCAGAAGATCATTCAACTTCTTGCCGGCGCGAAGCTGCGCTTTCAGCCATCGGGGCTGTTTGCCGCGGCCTGACCAGGTCTCGGACGGGTTCTTGGGGTTCCGGTACTTTGGCAGCACCGGAGGGTAGGGGCGGCGTGCGTGTTGCTCGTGGCCCCCGGCAGTCCCCTCTAGCCTACGAAGTCGTTCTTCGAGCTTGTCCTTTTCCGCCGTCATTCTGCGGCCAAGGACCGCAGTCACTTCGTCGTACAGTCGCCACAGCTCCACCGTACTGGCGGACGTCCAGTCGTCATTGTTCATTGGAAGCTGTCCCCAACTACTTCCAGCCTCAACGCAGGACGAGGGGAATATCAGGTCGAAGCCCCGTCCGGCAAGCACGATCGGCCGGCGACGAGACACAGAGCTGTCCAACGGTTGTTGGATGCTACCGGGCCGGGTCGGCGGTCCGACAGAGCGGGCGTCTTCGGGCGATTCGCCGACTGGCTCGCCTTCCAAACAGGCGCTGCTCGGCCTTCAATACGCGACTACGCAAGTTCTGTAATTCGGTGAATTGGACGATCAGATTCTGATGAGTTTGACGCAAAATAGCAGAAGAATACATGTGACCACCTACTCATTACCAAAGATCACTTCCGACCCGCTCGGCAAAACTATGCCGGGTGAGGATGCCGATCCATTTCGCTGATCAGCGTTCAACGGGGTCCCGCAATTGCAGCTGTAGCCTTTACCGTTCGAGAAGCGTCTATTTGGCCGCTTCCGTTGAAATCAGACGCAGGAGAAATTGTTGCTCCTCATTTGAGCGGGGCCGATAGGGCCAAAATCGAAAAGATTGCAGCCATTTGTCTTGATAAGCCCCACAGTATACGTCCCTTGCCTCCTCCCGTTGGCATGCCAAACTTTAGGCGAAACTTTGCTAAATGTTAGATTTGAATCGCGATTGTAGCTATATATCGTCGGTAATAACTCGCGGTGGACGCGACCATAATATAGCTGTAATATATCTTTGCGAGAGTTTCTTTGGCACAACTATTCAAAATTGTCCAATGGATCTGTCGCGGTTCAGTCGCTCGAGTGGAGCCCGCATTCATACGGTGCTGCACGCATTTCGAAAGCAAGTTATGATGTCGCGGCCGATAAGTGCCGCAGCGGGTGCCAGGATTTGACTTCGCGTACTGGCTTTGTGGTCAATGTGTGTAACGCGTATCAGTAGCGACGTTGCTGGAAGAAGCCGGCTCCGTGCGGGTTTTGATTCCGGGTAGAGGAAACATGCGCCGCATCAGAATTGTCATCGCGGATCGGCACCCGATCGTCTTGCAAGGGATCAGCAGCCTCCTTTCGACGCAGAGTGATCTTGCGATCGTCGCCTCCTGCGGAAATGCAGCAAGCTGCAGCGAGGCAATACGGCTTCTTGTGCCGGACGTCGCGCTGGTTGATGCTGCGATGCCTAATATAGGTCTGCCCAGCCTTCTTGCTCTCGCAAGCACCGCGAGCCAAGGCACCCGGGTGGTTCTCTTCGCAGATGCGGCTGGCGTTAGCGAGTTGCAAAGCTTGGTGGCGGACGGCTCCTGCCTCGTTCTTGCCAAGGAGACCAAGCCGGAGACGCTGGTCGCGACCCTACGGAAGGTAGCCCAGAGCCAACGCTTGGCGTCACTTTCGGCGAGTCCTGGCGAGCTCGGCGGGGAGTCTCAGGCGGGTGAAAAGAAGTCGCTGACGCAGCTTACTGGCCGCGAGCGGCAGATCATGCGGCTCGTGTCGGAGGGATTATCGAACAAGGAAATCGGGCGTTGCCTGAAAATCACCGATGGTACGATCAAAGTGCACCTTCATCACATTTTCCAGAAGCTAGATATTAGCAACCGGACTGTTCTCGCGGCGCTGGCGATTTCACGGAACGAGGTGCATTTGGAGGCTCGTGAGGTCGGCGCTCCCGGCCTGCTACAGCGCGATCCCGCCAGCGCGAAATGACACGTGTCAGGCGCCCCAGGCCGTGGACTCAAACCTAGCCTATAGGCGAGTGGCAGCAAGCAGGACGGCTGCGAGGAAGTTTCGGGCGGTTTTGTCGTAGCGCGTGACCTTGCCCCTCGGGCTTAATCCAGCTTGAAGTTCGTTCTGGCTCCAACGAGGACCAGAGCATGAAG
>NZ_LFKY01000023.1:0-31077 GCF_028128965.1 Bradyrhizobium sp. CCBAU 25338 | reverse complement strand
ATCTCAATTCGAGTCGCCCTCTGGTGCGGAAGGCAAGACCGCGCGCCGTACTGGTGCATCAAGCGTGAGGCACGCTTGCCTCACGGGTGGATTGCCGCGGCCAGGATGGCTGAGCATAACAAATCGGTGCTTGATTACGTACTGCTGCGGACTGGACAGAAGGTAAAACGAACTATGACTTTTTCTGAAAGGGCTCGCATTCGCCGTGGAATAGCTCGGTTCGAAACGGCTAATGCTTTAGCACGAGGCATCGTCGCGCAAGTAGTTGAGGCGGACCGTTCCTCCCTAGTGCCTTCCGGTAATCTATCGAGACCAAAGCAGCCCGCGACCAAGAATCCTCATGCGCGGCGCTGATCGAACGTAAGTACAAGACTTCCGCGAAGCAATGCTCTACAATCTGATCAGCTTCGCCACAGCACCAGCAGCACGTTCGCTTCATCCGCGGACGTGCGCTATGCGCCTGTTAGAGACTCAGCAGCTTCATCGTCGTGTTGAGCTAAACGGATGATCTGACGACAGCGGCCGTCGCAGGGATGAACTCGAACCCGGGGAAAATGAGTCTGCACGATGACGCGTCCCGCGCCAGCCAGCAGGCTCCCACCAGCTCCTTCTGCCGACCCGGGACGCCTTCGTGGGGTATTCCATGCCCAGATCGCCCGCGCCACGATGACCGCGTCAGACAAGCCGATGATGTCGCCGACCCGATCGAGAGCAACCGGCTTCTCGTCTTCGCGACGAGGCCTGCCCGATCTCCAATCAGGCCCCTCGCCTCGATGAGATCTCCCGGTCGCTGCACAAACGACAGCGCGACGCAATCGACGCCGAGTCGAAGGCCCAATTCTAAGTCCGCTCGGTCTTTTGGAGTAAACGGAGACACATCCAAGATCGTCACAGGGAGATTAACGCCCTTATGGTTTGAAGATTTTGCCGCCAACGATTACCTCAGCCTCGAGACTGTCGCGGAGCAGCGTCTTAACGCGAACGCACAGGCGACCATCATCGATCAGTAGATCTTGGCCTAGGACGTTGGAAGCTAGAGCGGATGGCCTTCGGCCGAACCCGCCGCCATCGATGCGGTTGGCGGTTGGTTCCGCGCCCACCCGGTCGCGTTCCTGCGCGAAGAGCCAAGTCGCCTGCCTCCAGCCCAAGCAAGACAGGCGGCAGGAGCGGTTCGAGCGGATAATGGACTTCGACGACGTTTTTGCGCACGACATACCCTCGATGCGCCGATATCCGGCGATGCCGATCAGATAGTCTGCCAAGCACCACGGGCCTCACCAACAATCGAGGTCGCACTAACGCGCAATGACAGAGTTGCGCCTGCCTAGATTAGCTTTTCGCATCGGCTGCGCTGGGCTGGCGTTGCTCGCCGGTACTGCCGTGACAGACGCCTCTAGCTGCAATCGCCGGGATGCGCTCGGCACGACGCGGGTGCTCGCTGTCGATGCCGCGCTCTTCCCCCGGGTGGGGCTGAAGAACTTTCCAGAGACGCTTCCTCTGGCGGACCATGAAGTCGTCCTCACCTTCGATGACGGACCGCGGCCGCCGAACACGGATAAGGTGCTGGCTGCGCTCGCACAGGAATGCGCGCGAGCCACGTTCTTTCTGGTCGGCCGATCCTCGGCTGAATTTCCCGAGCTCGTGCGGCGTATGGCCGCCCAGGGCCACACCGTAGCGCACCACAGCTGGTCGCATTCGATGATGTCGAAAATCCCGTTCGAGCAGGCGAAAGAGGACATCGAGCGCGGTATCGCCGCCGTCGAAATGGCGCTTAACGGTGTGTCCACCAAAATGCCCTCGACACCGTTCTTCCGGTTCCCCTACTTCGACGCGACACCTGCGACGCTCGATCTATTGCAGGCGCGCGGAATTGTCGTGTTCGGAGCTGACCTTTGGGCGAGCGATTGGGAGAACATAACTCCAGAGCGGGAGCTCACAATCCTGATCGAGCGGCTCAAGGCCGCTCGTAAGGGCATCATTCTGCTGCATGATGCGCAGACGCGGACGGCGGCCATGCTGCCTGCGTTCCTGCGGTACCTGCATCAGAATGGGTATCGGATCGTGCATCTTGTGCCGGCTGCCGCCCAGAGGAGCGCTGAAGTACCCCATTGACGTCCACGCGACGCACTTCCGCAGTCAAGGCGCGCGAGAAGTGTTGAAGATCAACTCGTGCGCGCCAATGATGGCTTCGGACAACCTCGTGGCGATCGTGTTCGGTTTGCGAGCCCTCGATTTGACGAACCTGTTCCTGCGGGATCGGCAATTCATGCCGCCTTGGACGCCCTTGCGCCAAAGCGAACCAACAGCTGCCCCACTTCGGTGGCTGGCCTGGCGCCGCTGAACAAGAATCCTTGCACCTCGTTGCAACCCTCGGCACGAAGCCAATCGAGCTGCTCCGTGGTCTCAACCCCTTCCGCTGTCGTCGTGATGTTGAGGCTCCGGCCGAGGCCCGAGATCGCCCGCACGATGGCCCCGCAATCGGAGCGTTTCGCCAGATCCTTCACAAAGGAGCGATCGATCTTGATCTTGTCGAAGGGAAAGCTGCGCAAGTAGCTGAGGCTGGAATAGCCCGTTCCAAAGTCATCCAGCGATATGGAGACGCCGAGTTCGCGGAGCTGGTGCAGGATCCCAAGATTTGCCTCCGTCTCCGCCAGAAACACAGATTCGGTGATTTCAAGCTCGAGCCGCGTCGGCGCCAAGCCGGACTTCGCCAGCGCTGAAATCACCACCTGAACCAGATTGCGGCTACGGAATTGAACCGGGGACAGGTTAACCGCAACCTTGATCTCCGAAGGCCACTTTACCGCCTCGTTACAGGCATCGCGCAGCACCCATTCTCCGAGGGGCCCGATCAGTCCGATTTCCTCCGCAAGGGGAATAAACTCGGCCGGCGAGATCATGCCCTTCTCTGGGTGCGGCCAGCGCAGAAGCGCCTCAAAGCCAGAGATCTTGTCGCTCGCGATATCAACCAGGGGCTGATAGTGCAGCTCGAATTCGTGACCCGCAAAGGCACGGCGCAGATCAAGCTCCATCTCGCGCCGCCGCTGCACCTGCTGATCCATCTCCCTCTCGAAGAAGCGATGCGTTCCGCGGCCATCCTCTTTGGCGCGATAGAGCGCCATATCGGCATTACGCATCAGTTCGGCACTGGTCGTGCCATCGCCTGGTGACAGCGCGATTCCCACCGAGGCACCGATAATGACTTGATTGCCGTCAATCTCGTAAGGCGCACTCAACGTCCTGATCAGGTCGGCCGCGAATTGGCTCACATGCGTCGGCGAGGTATCATCCGTGAGAATGATCGAAAATTCGTCGCCACCGAGCCGTGCCGCCAGATTGTTTCCGGCGACCCTGGACCGTAGCCGGTCGGCCACCTGCTCGAGCATGTGATCGCCGATGGGGTGTCCGAACGAATCGTTGACGTTCTTGAAGAGGTCAAGGTCGATGCACAGCACCGCGACGCTGTTACCTGCTGCATTAGCCCTTTCAAGCGCCTCCTCGAGCCACCTCTGGTGGAGTGCGCGGTTGGCGAGGTTGGTCAGCCCGTCGTGAAGTGCCATATGGGCGATACGGGCCTCGGCTTTGCGCCGTTCGGTGATGTCGACCACCACGACCAGATACCCTTCGCGCCCCTCAATCATCAGGCGTCGCCCAAAGGTCAGCACAGAAATCTCCGTGCCATCAGCCTTGACATGGCGCCAGGGGTGTTCGGACTGATAGATATCGCCGGCGTCCCGCAGCGCCCGCGTATAGCTGACCCGCTCGTCGTCTGGCCAGATCTCCTGAACTTTCATTCGCAGGAAGGTCTCGCGAGCATGCCGAAGGCACTGAGGCGCAAGCGCAGGCTCTGATCACCGTATTCGACCTCGAACTGGTCACCGAATTCATTCGCGACCGCGGCGCCCAACCGCTCTATCATCTCATGCGAACAGAGCAGATGGTCTGAATTGCTGAGGCGCTGCCACAACAGGCAGCCCTCTTCCACACCGAGGAGCCTAGCCCCTGCCTCGTTGTGGTGCACAACTTGAAAATCAAATGGTCTGCCTGCGGGATCGCGAACGGTTGACAGGGAGATGACGCCATGGTCGGTCTTGCAAAAGATTGCATCGATCAAATTGTATTCTGTGGCCCGCTCGTTGACATAGACGCCGACCAGTGTACCGCCCCAACGCGATAAGGTGGGCAGAGCCAGCACGTCGTAGGTCCGTACCATGCCGGCGTGCACGCAATGAGCGGTTGCCAGATAGGGATGGCTGTTTGCAATCGCATTTGAGGCCGCCCCGGTGAGGGCTGTCGCGCAATCTGGACGCAACGCATCCAGCGGAATGTCCCAGCGGGCATCGCCCAACCAATTCTGCACATAGCGGCCAGTGCGCGAAACCGCAAACGCGCCATTGTCACACCGGAGCAGCACAAGATGATCGGCAAGCCGCCCAAGGCTCCCCAGCAGCACATTTTCGTAGCGGGGAAGCGTCTCGCCGGGCTTGAGCGCAGCCTGCCACTTCCGCCGCAAGACCGGCATGTCATTGAACAGCCTCGTATCCGATCCCGCGGATTGCTCGTTGGCAGCACTCATCACACGCCCCGCTGACCTAAGCTTCCTGCCCGGGCGGCATCAAATCCAGCTTGGCTTAATTCATACTTAAACGGACGGCGCGATCATGCTGATCGATAGCGGATCCTTTCGACCACGCGTGACCGTCTTCTTCCTCACAACGCAGGAAATCCGCGACGAGCAGCCAGAATACGACGAAAAGCGGTTGTCGGTGTCAGGATGACGACGAGAAGCTTCGCACGATGGTTTGAACCTCTACGAAGGAGCGCTCTACAACCGAGCGCAATTTTTTGTCGGTGTCCGATTTGTACGACTACCATTTGCCGACAGGCGCAGGCGACAGCAAATCCGCAATGTTGATTGTCCTTGAATGGCGTCCCAGGGAGATGCGCGGTAACTAAGCGCATGTTAAACAAATGTGACGGCTGCCATCGCGAGGAGGGCACGCATGAAAAAGAGTGATGTGACGTGCTCGGAATGCGGTGCCGGCTTCCGCCGTCTTGAGCTTACGTCCGAACGTGGCATCCAAGGAAGCTACCACTGCCCTGCTTGCGGCACACTGATCGAAGAGCTCAGAGCGGTTCCCCTCGTGCTCCATCGCTTGACCGTACAGCCTTCCATGAAGGCGATCCGCAATCAATAACGCCGTCTCGGTTGGCCCGCCCCTGGCTAAGGAGCTTGAGTGGGTTGGTGTCAGATCCCGGCCGAGCCCTGAAGCCACAAACAGGATCCTTGGCGACCTTCGAAATGATGACGCCTTGAACGTGTTGGGCGCGATCAGTCTCCGGCCTCTGCATGGTCAATCCAACCACAGTATGGCGTCTCAGGTATAGCAGCCGCCTGACTAGCGATCACCGTGCGAAACAGGCAATTCCCGGCGGCCTGCGCCACGTGCGCATCCTGTCAGATTACAAGCGCGCTCGATGTTCGAAACTGTCTCCGACTGTTTTCGAAAGCCACATTGCGCCCCGAAAAGCGTGGGGCCGCCCCCTTCTACGGTGCTGGCCCAAATCCTGCACCGCCTCTCCGCGTCAAGCAGTTTTGCGCCGGGACCAAGTTGAGAGTCGCGTTTGAGCCTCATTCCGTCAATCGACAATACGGTTGCCGCACCGGAGGTCTTCTGTCTGCACCCCACTGGGAGAACGAGAGACACTCCTGCTTAACCGTTTCCCAGCACCGCCATTGCTTCCCACCTCCTCACGGTTACCAGCTCACGAGGCGTCAATACATGATCGATGAAATGGATCTGCGAACCTTCACACCACATCCTCAACGCCACGCGGTACTCGGCGAAGTGCACGCGCGCCCTTTCGCGGGCCTTGTCTCGCCCGTCAGCGTGATCCATTTGGCTTTTCTTGCGCAGGGTGAGGCGGCCACAAGCGATCGCTGCCGTTTTATCGATTTTTGCCTCGAACGCAATCTTCCACCGCCTGAGCAATCGGCGAAACTTCATCAGATTGTCATCGGGCCCGCTACGCTGCGCTGGGAGCAGCATTCGGAATTTACGACATTTACCTGGATCTGGACTAACGCAAATGGTCCTGCCGCACACCAATTTGACAAAGTTGATGGCACCGTCCGATCGCTGATCCGCGCATTGCGGCAGACCGGACAGTTGCTAGTTGCGATCAGGTTAGAAGTGGAACGGTGCGCCTCGCCGACCAAGCGCGCCGAACAGATTTTCGACAAGAACAGCCTGGCCATGGTTGCCACAAAGAGCGGCGCAGGCGTTGCCGCCTCAGACTTCCGCGTGGACGAAAAAGGCTTCACGAACATCCTCGTCTGCGACCACGGCTTGACATCGCACGATCTCGGAGCGCTGGTGCAACGGCTCCTGGAAATCGAGACTTACCGTCCGTTGGCCCTCCTTGGCCTGTCGGCGGCCCTTGAGCTTGCACCGTCTGTCGATCGCATCGACCGCCGTCTTGTTGAGGCGCTCGAAAAAATGCAAAGCGGTGAGGGGCTGCAGTTCAACAACCATCTGCTTGCCGAGCTGACGGGGCTGGCCGCCTCCTTCGAAAAAGGCGCCACCGGCAGCCTGTTTCGCTTCGGCGCCAGCAGGGCCTACAACGAGCTGGTCCAATCGCGACTGTCCATCATTGAAGGCAACGATGTCTCGGGTTATCCAACCTGGTCGTCGTTTCTGGCGCGCCGCATGGCGCCCGCAATGCGAACCTGCGCGACCGTAGAGGATCGTCAGGCCGCTCTGTCGGTCAAGCTCGCGCGTGCCGCCGATCTGTTGCGAACCCGTGTCGACGTCGAAATCGAACGACAACATCGTGACCTGTTGCAGGCCATCAACGAGCGCGCGAGACAGCAACTTCGGCTGCAGTGCACGGTCGAAGGATTATCGGTCGGGGCGATAGGATATTATGTGGTCAGCTTGTTTAGCTATCTTGCCAAGGGCGCGCATGACGTCGGACTGCGAGTAGAGCCCTCGTTCCTGACCGCAGCCTTCGTGCCGATCGCAGTCGGCGTGATCTGGCTGGTGAGTTATAATGTCCGAAAGCGGCACCTCAAGCACGACGACGCGCCCTCGGTCGCCTGCGACTGAAGTTCCTTGACGGAATCAGTGCGTCCATCCTGCGAAGCTCGCATGGTCGTGGTACGACGCTGCCGCAAGATCGCGGCCGGCTCCTGCGCAAGGTAATGCTCGCCCGGACTAACGGGGCGAGGCATTTTTGCATCGGGTCAGTCGCCGTTGCGACGGCTGGGACGGGACCAGATCAGGCTGGCCCTCACCTTCCTCGTCGGCGAAGAGGTTGGCGAAGATCGGAGCGGTGAAGCTCGGATCGTCGAGCTAAGCCCCGCGCCGGCTTCCAAAATCGGTTGGACGGTTGGCGGTCTCGCACATAGACGCCGACAATGAGGCCTGGCGCCGGCTGAACAGCCAGATATCTAGCGCTTCCGCTACTGGGCGGAAGCGAGGCCCGGCAATGGAGGCGAATCCAACCGGACCTCGCAGCCGCTTGATCCTGGAGGGGATCGAGACGCAGGATCGCATAGAAAGCGCGCCGTTTTCCGTCCTAGTTGCGGATCATTTCGCCGGAAAGCGCACATTCGGGGTCCGCCAGATTCGCGAGGGTGCCAAAGACCTCGTCGGCGCTAACTTTTGCCGCCGCTCGCCGGGCAGCTGCATTATGGATGTCGCAGTCGCCTCCGCTCTACTCGCGCCTGGGTTTGTTAACCCTCTGCTGATCAAGCAGAAAGACGGCAGAAAGTGGCCGATCGGCGCCGATTATCGCACTGGTGGCGATGTTAAAAGCCCCTCCGTGAGCGCGTGTCGGTCGCCGATCGGGCCGAGCGCGACATCACGAAAGATCGGGACCACTGGTGCGATGGGGGCAACAGGCTCGAGGCATTGCGCGCTCGAGCTTAGCGTTGACTGATAACCACCGACACGGCCTCGACGAAGAGAAGATCATGCCCGAGCAAATGAACGCCGAGCTTTACCGCAAACTGCAGGAACTATCGCGCCATAACGCGGTCGCCCGCGCGCTTGTCTTCTTGTGGAACTCCGGCACGCTGACCTACGAGGACTGGTCCACGAAGGCTATCTCTCTGCTCATTGATCAGAACGAAACGCTCTCCGCGATCGCTGTGGATGCGGAGAAGCGCGCCTGCCGCCTGCCCAAAAACTCGCCAGTAGCTTCGCCCACGCGTTGAGAGAGCCCGTCCCGTGCCAGACACCTCCAAGACCGAAACACCGCACTCGCGGCCTGCACTGCGGCTTGTCAGCGGCGCGAAAAAGGAGCCGCTGCGCTGCCCTGCCGCCGGCCGCGATGCCGAAAACGAGAAGACGCTTTGCTTCTACTTCAACCGGCGCGTGACCGACGACGAAATGCGGTTTCTTCACACTGTCATACGGCAGGTGGCACTCATGCGAGAGATTGACGGTCACTGAGAAAAATCCCGTCCCTCAGGTCGAAGCAGGTGTGTTTAGCACAAACCGAGGCCGCCAGAGACTAGCTCGAGGTGCCTATTGAAAAAGCCCGACCTGGTCGGGCTTCCAAGATCAATTCAAACCGCGATTATCTTCGGCTGCGTCGCGTGAGAGCCGCCGGCGGAGGCAAAAACACTTTCGGCGGAACAAAAAGCCGATCAGCCAGCTCTGCCTGCAGCAGATCCCCCTTGGCGGGATTGACGCTGCCGGGCATCGACCGTGAAGAACCGCATGCGCCCAGCCTGTCACCGACCTGTTCTAACTCACCGCGAAGCACTCGCTGACCGTTTGCGTCTCCGATAGAACTTGTCGACTGATAGGTCGAGCCCACCAAGCCCGAGCGAGTGTGGACCTCGTCTGATCCTTAGCTGATTGAGCAGAAAGGCAGCGCAAGAGAGCCTCCCTACGCTGATAATCGCCGTGGCCACTATGCTAGCGTCAGTCCGCTATTTGCCCGGGGCCAATCATTGCCATCGCAAGAAATTTCCACCGAGTCGGCTGCTGCAGAAGATCGGGATCCGATCTTCGTAGTGATTGAGCGTCATCGCGAGCTGTCCGCACACTACGATGCGGCGGCGTCGGTATCAGCCAAGCTCGAGGATGTTGGCGACTTTTTTGCCGCCGACGAAATCAGCGGCCAAAGGAACCTGGCTCTCACGGAGCATGCAAATGTGCTCATCCGTTCAAAGCCAACCACGATCGCGGGCGTTATCGCTCTGACCAGATACCTCGCCAGCCTTCCCGAGTGGGAGCTGCCCGATGATGATGCGTGGCACCGAGTGTTCCTAGAAGGGCTGGCGGACGCGATCGATGAAATCGGCACAGCGCAGCGGCCTGGGCGCTCAGGTGGCTAAGACATGGTGCTCGCTTTCGTAGTCCGCGGCATAAGTTTCTGGGGTGCCGTCGCTGGGCTTCTCTACTTCCTTTGGAAGTTGCCGTTCTGATTTCCGCAGTGTACCGATCATGGCTAGACCGCGATTTTTTTGAAACACGTGAGGATACTTCATGCTCAAGGAGTTCGTCCAGGACTGCGAGTCATTGATCTATAAACGACACGACAATGTATGGCCTCGCCGCCGACGGGAGCGACATCTTGCCCCAAATGGAAGCATGACGGTAACGAGCGATAACGTCACGGTCACGAAGCTGGTCACGCGTTACCTCGGTAACGAAGCAACGTCACGGTTCTCCCCCTATAGGGCCCTATAGGGAAGACCGGACCGTTACCGTTACCCGTGGCGCTGCGACGCACATTGATCGATAATTGCGGTTGTGGGAGGGTAGCATGCAATTCGATTTCAGGGAGAGCGCATATGTCTTTTGGGAAGCTTTCGATCATTGTAGTTGCTAGCACGTTCGTCGCATCTAGCGCTTTTGGGCAGCAAAAACCGGCGGTTGAACAACCCAGCCTGACGACAGAGTTTGTCGAGAAATCCATCCCTGCGTGCGTTGATTGGACAAATCTGGGCACGACCAACCCGAAACTCCTCAACTCTTGCGGTGCGAGTCATACCATCGGCGTGTCCAACTATAGCGCTGGAAGACACATCCTAGACCGCGTCTTTCATTTGGAGCATGGCGAGGAGCGTCCCGTCGCATTTCCAGGCGATTTCATGGCGATAGATTGGGTAAAGGGTTGGACGCCCGACGGCGCTGATGATGGCGCTCGTTATCTCACGCTGTATCACTACGATGCGGGCGGCGGAGTGGATCTTTGGACAGTCCGCAACAATAGCCCCGACCGGTACAACGCCTATCAATATGCCGTTTACAAGAACGGCAAGCGCTATGGCACGTCGTTCGGTGTGGCAAAACCTGGTGAAACCGATAGATTGTTTGCATTCGTTCCCGGGGAAACCGGGCAGTTGATTTTGGAATGGTCCCGCCTTGATCCCAACTGACGATAGGTCTGAGAAGGTGAGCCGTGCCAAGGCTAGGCATGGTTCACCTTCCAGACGCCGGCGTATTCCCGGACCAAGCCCTTGTGCTTCAGCGCCATGCGGAGCTCATACAGGCGCTGCTTGCTGGTGATGCCCTGGTCTCGCGCAGCATCGCTCCAGGCCTCCACACTGAGCCCCGGGGCCCAGCCTCCGCCAGCAGCCGGAACGTCACGCGCTGGTTGGTGGAAAGCTTCGGCTCATTCGCAGCAACCTGCCCGGATTGAACCTGGGTGCTGCTCACAATGTCACAGTGACCGGATCGCCATCCTCGTCGGTGCCGAAATCATGCACCTCCGACTTGAACGAGAAAAGTGGCCCCTCCGGAGCGTCGTTCGCCTTCGTCACTGCGCCGTCCTGATGTCCTCGCCTGAGATCCTGACCTCAACGTCGAAGTCTCCCGGCGCGGCGTTCGATCCCCGCATTCCGCGGCTCTCGTCCTTGCCCGTATGCCCAATCAAAGCGACATAGGCACCAGTGACGTCCTTCACGCGCTGGAGATTGGCAAAGACGGCGCCCTGATCTTTGGCGCTGTTCTCGTCCCCGCCTCCAGCAGCAATGAGTTTGGCGAACGTGTCGATTGCGATCATGCCAATGTCGGCGCTTAGTGCCGTCTTGGCACTCCGCATCGTGTGTATGACCTTCTTGAAGGCGTCCGGCTGCGTCAGCTCCCCTCGAGATAAAGAGGTAGCGCGTCCGGGCTCCCTCCAGTGAAGAGAGCCCATGTCGTTCAGCGACATGATAGCAAACGCACGCTCATCGTCGACTCCTTAGGCGCGGCTCGTGAAGGCGAGGCAGTTGCGCGCCCGACGCCTTGATCTTCTGTCTGATCTGACCGATTAAACGCAACGTCGGCAGCATCTCCGCCGGAGCATCTTTGTTGTGTCGCAGGATTGCCCAATGAAGTTGTTGGCGGCGAAATGCTTCTTCGGGAAGGCATCAAAATCCGGATCGACCTCCCACGGCGTTTAGGTTTCCTTTCTTTGGCAAGGACCAGCGATCGATCTACTTTGCCGCCACCGGCCGGAATGCCGTTAACGATCTGATTCATGGTCGCGCCAGCGGTTAACCTGTTCTTTGTCATTTGGTCTTCCTTCGCTGTCAAAGCGCTGATTGCGCTGCGGAAGGGCGCTCCTGAGCCGCGGCGGGTCAAAGGCCTTGCCGGCGCCGTCCAAAGCCTTGTTGCTACACCAGTGCTTGCACTCGCCAAAGGGTTGCGGAACAGTGTCAGCACCTTACAAACGGGACTGGCTACGAGAAATGGCTTACAATGAACACTTGAGACCGCTTTGGATCGCCAAAGGATACTCACGAGATATGGGAAGCGCTGCGGTGGTTCCTCCCCCACCCGATGGATTTCGGCGTCTGTACCATCTGACTTCCGCAGAATACGCGATCAGCAACATCGTGTTCAGTCGACTGAAGGTTGCTAGGTTCAAGTCTCTGAACGATCCCTTCGAACTGCTGGCTCGCACAACTTTGCGGGCTGAAATTCGGCTTGGCCTTGAAGAGAATAACAACAAGCTGAACGATGAGCGCGGATTGCTCTGTTTTAGCGAAGACTGGACGAATCCAGTGCTGTGGGCGCACTACGGGGATAGGCACCGCGGTATTTGCCTACGTTTTGATGTCGAAGACGGCTTCGCGAGAAAGGTCACTTATCGCAAGGCACGTCTTGGCGACGTAGAAGCCCGCACCAAAGACGACGGCGAGATCTTAGACGCCTTGCTTTACACGAAATACGAAAGCTGGAGATACGAGCAAGACGTGGCGCGCGCTTCTCGATTTGGTGCACCTGACCTCCCAAGAAGGCGGCCTGCATTTCTATCCCTTCGATAGTCGGCTAAAACTGACCGAGGTCGTTCTTGGAGCTGAATGCAATACCACCTTCGAGGAAGTAAGAAGATTAGTAACGATCCATCATCCGAGTGCGAACACGATCAAGGCACGCATCGATTCCCGTTCATTCAACATCGTGCCGAAAGAAAAAACTATCATAGCACACACGGCAACTTCCTAATCGGAGATTTGCCAAGCCCCTCCGGGATACCCCTAAGGCTTCTCGCGATCAGCAATGAGCTTTTCGAGGTCGATGTCAATGAATTGCTAGCACCGGTCAACTCCGCAAGGTCTATTGGATAGGTGGCAGCATGCGAACGCATTCATCAATAACATACTCGGGGATGCTCTCGAACTTATGCGGATTGAGCTGCATCACGTACTCATTCTCGATGTGGTACGACTCGTTTATAAATTTCCGGATCACATCATCGTCGTGTTCGATGTTGAAAATCCGGAACAGCTGGATTTTCTCGTAGCCGACATCCGTGGCCGCGAATTTGGCGCGGATGGCGTTCGCGTCGTTCACCTCGGCGACCAGCGCATCATAGCTGAACCCTGGTAGGTGCTCTTTTCGGATACTTTCCTCTGCTGCCTGTTTCTCTTCCGGGGTCATGTTCCGGTTTTCAGTTGCCGTCTGCAGCGTGGGAACGACGCGGCCCTTGAATAGGCTTGCCAACAGATTGTACTCCACGCCCACTTCATCACGCAGTTCATAATCGCGCCGGAGATAAATGGCCTGCAGGATCGGGTCCTGCAGCGCGGCGATGTTAGCCCTGCAGACCCTGGCAAAGGTCTGGATGTCTTCCCTTGCGATCGGCACTTCTTTCACAATGCCGCCGCGCGAAGAAAGAAAAGATGCCGATGGTTTTGCCCCCTGAAACACCTCCTTGGTACTTTTGATAACATCGATGGCGGGCTCGATGTCGTGGGTCAGCAAAAGCGTGGTCCGCCCTCTCAGGCTAGCCTTGCCCTGGAACAGCTCGTGCAGGATGGCGAACTTCTTGCTCTTATCGAACGACGAAATGGGGTCGTCCAGTACCACCAAATCCGGACTTTCGCTCAGCACTTGGTGCATAAAAAGAACCAGGGCGAAGGCGTTCTTTTCGCCGTAGCTCAGATGCTTGGACGCAGCTTCCAGATGACCGGCCAGATCCTGGTGCACCAGCTTCATTTTGTAGGATTGTTCCTCCGGAACGATCTCAACGACGTATTTGTACCCGGCGGACTTCAGGAACGAGTTGATGCTGACTTGGTTGGCCTCTATCGCCTTCTTGATCTTCGCCTTGTGCTTATTGACCTTTCCGGTCAGGTCGCCAACCTTCGTAAGCAGGTCTTCAAGCTGCGCATTGACAGGATCTATGATGCTCCGGGTCCCTGGGGAATCGAGCTTGTCCATGAGCGCCAGGTCGATCTTCAGCGGGGTGATCTTCTCACGGATTTGGTCCACGTCTCGCAGAGAGAAAAAGGAGATGGCCCGGAGACCTTCCAGCTGGGTGATCATGCCGTCGATCTCGGCCTTGAGGCTCGTAAGGAAACTTACCTCGGCGGCGGTCAGGTCAATCTTGGTTTTCGTTACCTTCTGCAGATTCTCGCAGCACTTCTCGCTGAAATATTTGCCGAGCCTTTCGATGACCGCCTTGAGCGCATTGAGGTGGCCGACCGCTGTGGCGTCGAATTCCTTCTCGACTGCGAGGGCTGCGTCTTTCTGCCCCTCACCAACAAGCGGGGTGGCGCAATAGGGACAATTGTCGCCCAGCTTTAGATACTCGTTGCCTTTGATCTGCCAGCTGATCCACTTGGACGGCTCCTGGCTTTTGATAAAAGTCTCGAAGGGCTTCAGTGCCTCAGGAATATTTTCGGTCTTATTACCGGTGCCGAACGCTTTATGAATCTTGCTGTTCTTCGGAATGTTGCCGGGCTTCGATTTGCCGAACGCATCCCGCAATTCCTTGAAATCGGAAATGGTCTGCTCGATTTCTGTATTGTTGGTGAGCGTCTGCTTCACGCCAGCCAGCAGAACGTCGATGGCGTCCATCGCAACGACATAGTCGGGGGTTTTGATGAAGATGTCGAAGCTGTTCTTAAGGACTTCGTCTTTCTGGAAAACGAACTGCTGGACGTAATCCTCATCGAAGACAAGGGCGGAAGCTAGACCATCAATACCCTGCACAGACGGCGGCGGTGCGTCCGCCTTGCCTCGGCTTTTGAAGGGCATGAGGTCACCGAGCGTACCATCTCGGCGAATTTGGCTGACAACGGCCTTTGCCAAGGTACTTTTGCCAAGGCCGTTTGGCCCGTATTTGATGTTGAGCGTACCTTTCAGTACGTTGATTTCGGCACGATCCACGCTGTTACAGTTAGTGATGACAATAGTTAGCTGGGTCATGCCAACGTGCTCCGGTTCCAGAGAGGAGGACTATGGACCAAAAGCTCCGACTTGCGCGCAGCAGATAAACTCAATCCCCAAGAAAACTCAAAGTTATCGGCGGAGTTTGCCGCCGCCGCGGCTGTAACCGACGATATAGCAGATCGTACCCACGGGCTTCATAGCTCGCAGCGGCTATGACGCCGAGCTCGGCCGAACCGCCTATTGCGACCGGTTTTCCGCGCAGGTCCGGAATATCCCGTTGCTCGACAGAGCAGGTAGAAGGCGTCCATGTCGATGTGGATGACTTTGCGCTGGCAGGCCCGAAACCGACGCGCCGATCAGGGTGGGTGGTGTGCCGCGATCAGTCCAGGAATTACCCTTGATAGCGCGCAGTCTTGTCGAAGGCGCTGGGCGTCCATCGAACAAGTGTCTTTAGGTGCTCCGCTGCCCGATGACGTCAGCGTCTAATCGGGCATTCTTCCTTATCGGGCCGTCAGCAGACGACAGGCGAGCTCGCGCCCGGCCCAGCGCATCGAGAAGGTGTCGGAGACCTCGAACCAGCTGCCGTCGTTGCCAATGCCATGATTGGCACCCATACAGGAGCACTGGCATTCGTGCCCGTGTGCTTCCTGTGAGGTGGTCCCGGTTGTCTAAACAGCAATTCCGCGTCGATGAGTGGAGCTTCCGCCAAAATTAAGCTGCCGCGCGGAACGGCAGCGGGTTGAAGTAAGCTTGATCCGGGGTGCCGCCGTCAAGGCTCGAGTGAGGACGCCGGCCATTGTAAAAGTCGAGGTATCGGCCGATCGAGGCGCGGGCGTCGGACACGGTGTCGTAGGCGCGCAGATAAACCTCCTCATATTTGACACTGCGCCACAGCCGCTCGACGAACACGTTGTCGCGCCAGGCGCCCCGGCCGTCCATGCTGATGGCGATGCCGTGGCTGGCGAGCACGCCGGTGAACGCCGCGCCAGTGAACTGCGAGCCCTGGTCGGTGTTGAAGATGTCCGGCTTGCCGTGGCGAGCGAGAGCATCCTCCAGCGTCTCGACGCAGAATGCGGCTTCCATCGTGATCGAGACGCGCCACGACAGCACCCGACGGGTCGCCCAGTCGAGGACAACAGCCAGGTACACGAAGCCCCGCGCCATCGGGATGTAGGTGATGTCCATCGCCCAGACCTGGTTCGGGCGCGTGATCTCCATGCCGCGCAGCAGATATGGATAGATCTTGTGTCCAGGCTCGGGCTTGGTGGTGCGCGGCCGGCGGTAGAGCGCCTCTATCCCCATCCGCCGCATCAGCGTTTTGACATGCCGGCGGCCGATCTTGCTGCCCTCGGCAGCCAGCAGATCTCGCAACATTCGCGAACCGGCGAAAGGAAACTCCAGATGCAGCCGGTCGAGCCGTTGCATGATTGCGAGGTCGGCGGGCGGCACGGGACGTGGTAGATAATAGACACTGCCACGGCTGATCTTCAAAACTTCCGCCTGCCTGGTAATCGGCAGATTGTGCTCACGATCGATCATCGCTTTGCGCTCAGCAGGCCGGCTTTGCTGAGCGCGCCTTCTAAAAAATCGTTCTCCAAGGTCAGCTTCCCGATCTTGGCGTGCAGCGCTTTCACGTCCACCGCGGGCTCGCTCATTCGGTTGCCTCCGCCAGGACCGAATACATCGGCCGCCGCTTCCTGAAGCTGGGCCTTCCACTGCGTGATCTGGTTCGGGTGCACGTCGAAATGCTCAGCCAGCTGGGCCAGCGTCATCTCGCCCTTGATCGCGGCTAACGCCACCTTCGCCTTGAATGCCGGTGCGTGGTGCCGACGGGTTCGTCTGCTCATCGTCTCTCCTGATTCGCGGGTCAATCTTGCCCGCCGTCAGGCAGAAACTCCACTTACCGCGCTGTCCACAATTCCGGAGCCAGCTCTCTGGCACACCCGCGCGCAGATCTCCTGTTCGCGGTAAGGCTGGATGATATAGACTTTGCCGTAGCGCTGCAGTGCCCGATCGACGCAGTCATTGAACCAGGATTTCGGCAGCTCCCAATAGGCCTCTGTCCCGCCGATCCACTCAGGCGGCGTTCGTCGCCCGTTCTGTAGCCATTGCCTGTTGTCGGCAGCAAATGGCAACCGCGCCCGAAGCCGTTCGCCAGCCCAGTTCGGCGCAGCACAACAGGAACCGGCTTCTGCTTCCCAGACATAGTTGAGGTCGAGCCGCACCATAGGGACCTACCTCCATCACGGGCGACCGCCCGAATCGCCGGCCTCATACTCGAGGCGCAACCACCGATACCGAGTTTCGCTTCAGATCTCTGTTAACGTTCACGACGTTAAGGACCCTATTCCCTTGAAGTGCGCCCCGAAGAAGCAGGGCACATTTTGCACAAAAATTGTTCCACCGGGCTACCCCTCACAGGCACCAATCTAGCGCAGTCCGCGACCCCTTATAGCCAAGGTTTACGCGAGCCCTCTCACACCCTCTCCGTTGAGGCTCCTTTGGCGGGGGGGCACCATGAAGGCGGGCATGACGCTCATGCTCGTCGGGGCGTACAGGTACGCGTAGGTGTCCTATCCCTGAGCGCCGCAGCAGCGCCACCGTCTCCTCGACGGCTTCGAGTACGAAATTCCGCCACACGGCCTCGCCTTCGTCGTCGGAGTCAGCCTCAGTCAAGAACTGCGGGCGAGGTACGATGCTGAGCGCAAGCTCGCCGGAAGTCCCGCCATCGCTGTCAGCAATCGCCTTTTCGCGTTTTGAGATCGGACTTTCGACCGGGCAGCTTACCGACCGATCATGGCTCCGGTCCGGCTGCTTAGGCCGACGGGCTTGCGGATGCAGGGCCGCGAAGTGAAGCGGCGCCGAGATCCAGCATGAACTGGCGCATATGCGCCGCAATCCTTTCCTGAATGCGAGATAAGAGCAGCCAACGTCACCTCAAATCCTATCAGGCTTGAGATCCGAATTGCGATTTGGCGAACACCTTTGGGCATCCATTCACACGCGTATGGACGCGACGACACTAGATCGGACTACTCGTCCTCGAAACCTGTCTCTTTGAGAGGCGCAAATTCCGTTGTGCCAAGCTTTGAGCTGTCCATGATCAGGCAGGTTCGATGCTTGAGGGCCCGACAGCCATGCAGGAACGAGCGAGGAATAGGATCAAAGGGCCTCCCCAGCCCGACAAGGACGGCCTAAACTCGCGCCCCATCTGCCGGATCCGCACCAGCATTTGTTTTGAGTGTTCTTGTTCTAAAGTCGAGCGCGGGTCCGGCAGGTGCCGCTAAGATTTGCGGCTTTGGTGCTAACCCGTTTGGTTGGAGAAAGTGAGTTTTCAGGTCTCGATACTTAAGATTCTCGCCGGCCAACCGGACGGCCGGGCGAGCCTTCCCGTCCTAAAGGATTACCTGGCGGTGTTCTACACCAGCGGTCCGGAGTGGACGGATCGTACGAAGCGATTGGCGGCGCGGGCGCCGGACCTCAATATTTTCGGACAAGGACTGGTTACGCGAGAACCCGGACAATGGATCATAACGGACAAAGGCCGGGCCTTTCTTGCTCTTCTGGAACAGAAGAGCGTACCTGACTCTCAGGCGCGAACGCTCGAAGGCATGGCTGAGCCCCCCCTTGCAAGTAAGCTTCCCGCGCTTGCGCCGGGCCGACAAGGTCACAGTGCCAGTCGCCGGCACCTCCGCCGAAAGCGGCTAAGGGCGCGCGATGGGCGTTCCACCTAGCTCATCCGTAAAGCTCACGCCCGGCGACGATGTTGCTCCATATCGTGCTGGAGCAACATTGCCCCCCCGCACCGGCCTGATGCCTTCGCAAACCATACTTAGATCGCGGTTGTTTGAGACGGAGACATTGTAGTGGCAACCGGTATTGTGAAGTGGTTCAGCGCGACAAAGGGTTAGGGATTTATTAAGCCCGATGATGGCGAAGCCGACGTAGCCGTGCACATCAGGTCAGTCGAGAAGGCCGGATACACCTCCTTGCTGAGGGGGCCCGGATCAGCTTCGAGCGCAAGACCGGCAGCTCCGGCAAAGTGTCCGCAGACAATCTGCGTATAGGATGACCTTTTTTCGCGGCGAGGGAAGACATGGTTCTCTAAGGACCAAGCCACCACAATACGAGGTGCACAGGCTGCCGTGCCTGCTTCCAAAGTAAGAGCTGCAAAGCCGGCTTTGGTGCCTCGCTGCTCACGTTCTCGCGCTCCATTGCAGCTCAAATGCGCATAAGGGCGGCGGTGGACATAAATCCGGCGGAGACAATCGAGTTTTTGACGGATTTAATCGCAACGATTTTGCGAATTTGCGTGGTACACTCGAAGCCGGCGCTGGGTGATATCCTCATAAATCGAACCGGAACGAATGGACTGGCTGTGGCGCCTGATTGATCGGGCGCTTTGGGCGTCAAAGTGATCAGCGAGGATCGGTCCTCTTTGCTGAGCCACCCAGCCAGCAAGCAATATTTTGAGGATGGAGCTCCTGAGATCAGATGCCACCCAAGCTGCCTGCATTAGCAACACGCTCCCGGAAGGAGCCACGCGCCAGCCAGGATCTACTCAGGCGTTTTACATGGGAGATCAGATCAATCGACATATGTCTTGACGATCTTCGGTCCTACCACGCGAATGCGCTTGGCATTACTGGTCCGCAAATGATGATCTTGATGGCTCTGACGGAGCTGGAAGAAGAGTATGGTGTTCCCGTCAATGCCGTCGCGAAGCTGATGAGAGTTGAGTCGGGTTTCATCACCAAGCAATCGAAGGAGCTCGAGAGTAAGCGGTTCGTGCGCCGGAAATCTGACATGAATGATGCCAGGTACGTCCTTTTGTCGCTCACGGACATCGCTCGCAAGAGCCTTGCGAGCATTGCAAGGCAGCAGGACGAGCTTGAACAGTTTGTCTTTGATTATCTCAGCATTCAGGAGTTCGCCAAACTGGCGGCCTGTTTGAGTGGACTCAGGTCTCGGTTGGAGAAGGCTCGGCTGCACGCCGCGCTGAACTCTGAGACAGATTGAGACAGTACTGGGAAGAACGCGGGCCTTCTGCTATCTTCCGAGAGACCATCTGAGCCAGAAGATTCGTTTCTAACAGTGTCGCCCCGCCCCGGGAGCGGGTATTGCCGTCCAGATGCAAGCACGGCACCGGGCGCAGTCGAACAGACGGCCCAATCAGCCGATTCACCGGTTGGGGTCGAGCGAACCGCGACAAGAGTCTGAACGGCGCGCACGTCCATCCAAAGCTGCTTGGCTGACCTGACGACGTTCGCCTCAGCGCAATTGCCTTCCCTGTCGCTCGAAGGCGTAGATCGGATTGATACCGCAATAGGCATAGGTGCCGGATGCGGTAGCCATGCACTGACTGTAGGTCGAGAACTGGCAGTTGCCCGGATATCCCCAGGCTCGGCCCTGCAGGCAATAAACGTCTTGGCGCGCCGGTGGGGTGTACGAATGAACCCGTGAAGCAGCGGTCGAACCTGATCCAAAGCTAACGAGGATAGGAAGTGCTAGGATTCCAGTCGCGAGAAGGTAACGCATGAGATCTCTTGCCTCCTTAATTCGCTGAAGGATAGAGTATCCGAATTAGATGGTTTGATCTTAGTCAATTGCCGGTGTCGGGTCCAGTTGGACCATTGTCAGCAAGACAATCACCCGTGGCAGAGCCTCGACGGGGGCACTTGAGCAGACGTTGATATCAGGGTGGGGCAATAAGAGGGCCGGAGCCGATTATCCGCGCCCGTCCTTGGTCCAGGACACACTCACTCGCAATCCGAAGCCGCCTTTCAAAGATACTCCGCAGTGAAACGCATCTTTCAAGCGCGACTTGGCTCCTTTGCGCAGCAGAACACTCGTATAGCAGTCGATTATCGATCGCTTCGTTCGCTCCGACGGGTGTTGCGGGGCCCCCACGTCGACCCAGGGCTATCGCATATGGCCGAGCATGCTGAGAAGGAAGGCATCGTCCCAGCCGGAGCGCTTGATTTTGCGCCGGATCGAGGCGCGGTCGGGGTGAGATCGCAGGATGTTGAGGGCAAGCCTGCGCAGGATGGCGAGGTTCTCGGGGGCATTGTCCTTTCGGGCACGATTGCCATCCTCGGCGAAATGAACGTCGAGCACCCAATGAAGCTGGTTCTCGATGCCCCAATGGCTGCGGGTGACGTGCAGCAGCCGCTTGGGCGAGATGTATTTGGAGAGGAGATAGTAGCGCACGACTGGCGTGTCGGCTGGCGTGCCCCGCGGGCGCCTGCGCGAGGTGACGCGCCCCACTGCGACAACTCCAGGAAAGCGGTGGTGTCTCGCCAGGCTGGTGTTGCGCATGACGGTGGCCTGCCGCGCTTCGCGCCGATCGTGGCTGGAAGGCTCGATCTGTGCAGCACTGCTGCGCTTGCCCGACCGCGCAAACTGCTGCGTAACCGCCTTGAACAAGGGGCCGCGGTTGGCCTTGACCACAAGGGCGTAATCGCCGCCTCGTTGCAGCACGGCGCTGGCAAAGGCGCGGCTGCAATGCAGCGCATCGGCGGTGACGATGCAGCCCCCCAGATTGAGAAGCTCCAGCACTTCCAAGGCGCCGGCCGTCTCGTTGCGACCGGGCGCTTTCTGCTGGGCCAAGGCCATGCGGGCTTCCACCGCGAAGACATTGACCAGATGCAGCGGCGTGGCCTTCCCGCCGTGTTCGTAGGCGCCGCGCAGCGCCTTGCCATCGACGGCCACCACCCCCGTGAGTTTGAGCCCATTGGCCTTGGCGAAGGCCGCCATGAAGCGACGGAATGTCTTCTCGAAGGCCTCCGGTTGAGTAGGCGGAACACGCGGCTGAACGTGTCGTGGCTCGGCACGCCATGCTCCAGGCGTAGGAAAAGCCGCAACAGCTCTTCCTTCGCCTCTCCGAAGTCCGCCATGTCCGAGCACGACTCTGCTCCGCACAGCGTGGCCGCCAGCGCGATGACCAAGACCTCCAGCAGATCGTGCTTGGCATTGGCCGCGCGCGGGTCCGGCAATTGACGAAAAGCCCTCGCAAATCTGCGCATCCGACCCCCTCCATGATTCGGGAGTCGTCTTCAGAATCTCTCTTGCTCTCCAATGCAATAGGCCAGAAAAATCCATATGCGATTCCCCTGCACGTCGACCGGAGGCCACACATTGCGTCACCTCAACTGGTGCGCACGCACTGCGTCACAACGACACCACTTCTTCACTTCGTAGCCGCTTGTTACAATGACATCCATAGATTGCGCCGGATCGATTCGCGAGGCTCCTATTCGCTTCGCATGTTCTGTTTCAGGAGTGTCGGACCATGTTCGTGAGCATCACCACAGACCATAGATCCCGAATCAATTCGCTCAGTGAGCTCGGCATATCGAGCGGCTCGAATCCGATCGTCAGCTTGAGTGAATTCACTTACAAGAAAGCTAAAACCATCTACATCGAGAGTGAGCCAGCCGAGTACGTCTATCAGGTCAGGAAAGGCGCGGTACGGACCTACAAATTACTCTCCGATGGGCGGCGCCAGATTGGCGCATTTCATTTGCCGGGTGATATTTTTGGACTCGAGAACGGCGGAGTCCGCCGATTGACGGCGGAAGCGATCATCCAAACCACTGTTCGCCTGATCAGGCGCCAACACCTCGAGACGGCCGCCGAGAATGACGGGGTTGTCTGGCGCACCTTGCTCAGCTTGACGACGAATAACTTGCAACACGCCGAAGACCATATGCTGCTGCTCGGACGTAAAACTGCTCTGGAGCGCGTTGCCGCGTTCTTGTACGAGATGGATGAACGACTCGCGGCTGCTGACGTGATCTCGCTCCCAATGTCTCGGCGCGACATCGCCGATTACCTTGGTTTGACCGTCGAGACCGTTTCGCGTGCAGTGTCGCAATTGCACACTGATGGCGTCCTCGATTTCATCGGCAACACCCAACGCGAGATTGTGATTCTGGACCGGCAGCGGCTCGCGAGCCTTGACCTGCAAAGCTAAGATGCGGAGGGCCTGAAAACCTTCGGTCGCGGTTAGGATCGCCCGCGCAGCAACTACCGCCTTCAGGAATAGATTGATGTCACCTCCGGGGGGCAACCAATCAGCCATCGAGTGTCCCGAACGCTGCGATGTGCCTTCGGGCGGTGCCGGTAAACACTGCCGGATCATACAGGCTCTTGAGCCGATGCCGGTGACGACGGCAAACCATTGCGATAGCCTCGACCGCCGTTTCGATCTCGAATGGAATGCACTCAGGTTTACGCGCGCCCTTGATGGCATCCAAGCTATGCATTTGTCGCCGCGACTTTGCGGACCATTTTTTGTGCCGCAGATTCTTTCTTTGGATGGCGCGCGGCTTCGAACGATCGCGCGAGCAAGAGCGGACACAGCGGACGGCGCCATCACGTATCGGATTGCCGATCTCGACACGTTGGAACTACCGAAGGCCACTCTTGACCTCGCTCACAGTGCGTTGACCTTCTACTGTTTGAGGATTTCGGCCGCCTCGCGCGTGCGATCCGTAGGATGCTGGTCCCCGGCAAGCATCGGCTTTCGCGATGGAGCATCCGATCTTCATGGCAGCAGCGCATCTACACTGGATCAGCGGTGAGGTCGGCGGACAGACCTGGCCTGTAAACTGCGGCTTGCGAATCCTAGGCACGGCGACCCAGCCGTTGTCGCAGGCGAGAGCGGCGGTGTCGGTCTCGCGGGCTTGCTGAAGGTTGCTTCCGACCAGAGCCTGCGGGAAAAGATCGGTCTTGGACCAGATGCGCAGGTCTTCCTGATCAACACCGAGGGCGCGACCGATCCTCGTTTGTACGAGGAGCTCGTCGGCCTGTCGCCAGGGCAGGTGACCGCGCGAAATACTACACTGACCAAGGACCAGTAGCGTAACGCTTGCGAGCCTTACGGCGTGATGGATCCCAATTGTCCGGGTCGGCACCCCACTTTTTGTTTCGATTCCTGCCGAAGCCTTTCAAGTCGCTCGAGTGGTTTCACCGCGAAGCTAACGCTCGCCTGCAAGACAGGTCCATGATCATCGCGAACTTCAATTGCCACGCGGTGATGCGGCCTGCTTCTGGCCTATTCGCGCGCCATCTCTGAGAGCGTAGTAGTCGCCTCTTCGCGCGCAGCTTCGTTATGTCCAGCTCGACACCTTCATCGTCACGGATAAATTGGCCGCCGTCACGGATATCAAATTGGTATCTTTTGATGATCGACTCGAACAGCCTTTCCGGCTTCAGATGGTGCCGCTCCCATATTCGAGTTGCCGATGCATGGCCTCAAATGGAATGGCGAGAGGCGCTCCGTGCCGGAAACATCCGGGCACTTCTTGGAGGGCAGCACTGTCCGTCCGGAGTAGCGCCTGACTTGCGGATTATGGGTGGCAGGAATGCGGCCCGACGGAATGCTCCCACGGCTCTCCGTCTGAACCAGGGCTGTTTTCGGTTGGGCGCCGGCAAGCATAGATGGTCCGGTATCGCGCGGCAGGCGGCACGCGGCACGCGGCACGCGGCATGATCTGCTCGCAAAGCCTGGAGCCGCTTTGCAAGCTCGGACTGGTTCAGCCATTCGATCGTGTCGTACTCACCTGCTTTCAAAGCTACCAGGCGATCGGGCGCAACGAATTGGACGGCACCTGCGCAGTCATTTCCAACATTTGAATGAGAGCGAAAACCGGCAATTGCAATCAGGGCTGTCCCCGGAGTTGCCGGCGTCGTGCCACGCGCTCTTTTGGAGCCATCTACCAAACCGGCCCCGCACAAACGTTTGTATGTATTGGACGGACGCTTCGAGCAGCTAAGTTGAACCGCCCAAAGAGTGCGCTAACATCGGAGAGGCTTCCTGGGCTTGACGACCTGCTCGCCCTCGTTTGGGATAGGCAATGGCTTCCTTCGGCCTATGGGGTCGGAGATCATCTCGATGAGCACTTCAATGAGTACTTTGATTCGCCTTCGCTACAGCACAATGGCGGACGAAAGCCCGGGCGGCGAATGGAGGTGGCGCGTGATCATGGAGAGAGATGGCGGATATGAGGAAGTTCTCGTAAAAGAGCTATCGATCAACGTGCCGTCATTCTCCCAGGCTGACGAGATGCCTGTTGTTGGGCGCAAGTACCATATTGCTTGCCAAGGCACACTCACCGTGAAAGACGGTCTCGGTATCATCAGGTGAACCGACACGACGGTGAGGCTCTCGACGGCGGTCCATGGGACGCTCTCCGCGCGCTCCTCTCCCACAATCGGCAGCAGCGTCGCTGCGATCTTCTCAGGGCGGTGTGACCGGCTTCTTTTCTTACGACCTAAACAAGACACTGGAACGGCTGCCGCGTCCGGCAGCGCAGGGACAAGGATTTCCGCAATCGGTTCTCGGTCGCTGAATGGAACATCGTCGGGTACGATTACCCGCAAATCTACTCCTGTTCTGTCTTGTGGGATGGATATTTGGGGCTAGTCTAGAAACTAAACTTCGAACCTGAGCCTTCGGAGAAAATCTTTGAGTCTATTCAAGAGTCCCGATAAGGGCCGTTGAAATGGCTCGAGCGAGAGCTTGGCGGTTTTCTGGATTGCTCACCATTGTCACATGGTTGCCTGGAACAGGTATCGCATGAATGGCCCCCGCATCGACGACCAGGTCCCAGCCAAGCTTTGGCAGGTTTGCATCGCGACCAGATTGCTTGTCAGGCGGTACCCAACGACTAAGAGGCTCACTGGCATAAAACTGGTATATTTCAATTGGGAGCGACGGAATGCGATACGATTGTAGCGCCCGGTGAAATGCCGCGGCTCTTTCATACGTCGAAACGTCACTGTGAAGATCGTGATCTGGAGCTAACGCTCCTGTTTGCTGCGCCTTTTCGAGCAACTCAGAGATGGAACATTGTTCCGTGTCGCGTTCTAAAACCTCGCGATATTCATCGCGCAAGATCCCACAACGATCCAAAACAAATTCTCGCGCCAAATTCTTCAGTGATCCGTTTGAAGAAGCCGAAGGTAGACTGACATCGATGAACGCCATGAATGACACAACTTCATCAACACTCAGTAACTGCTCGGCAATTGCATACGCCAGGATTGCACCTGATGAGTATCCAGCAAAGCGGTATGGGCCCCGTGGCTGGATCTGTTTAATCGCAACAATCACCTCCGCGGCCATCGCCTCAAGAGTCGGTGGACGAACGTCATCGAAATGCGGCCATGGCAGAGCGTAGACCGGGCAGTCTGCATCCATTTCCGCCGCCAAACCGAGGACATACGAACAATCGCCAAAGCCTGTCGGGACAAAGAAGAGCGGTGGCTGCGATCCGTTCGGTCGAACGGAAATCACCGCCGAGTGACTGGGCTGCACTTGCAAACGAATCTTCGATGCGAGGTCCTTCAGAACAGGTGCGCGGAAGAGGTCGGTGGCGCTAAAACTCAGCCCAAGATTTGATGCTCGACCGAGCATCTGTACGGCCAAGAGCGAGTGGCCGCCCAGTTCGAAGAAGTGGTCGTTGCGCCCGATGCGCTCGACACCAAGAAGCTCGGCCCAGATCTGCGCCAGCGCCGTCTCGACCGCACCTTGCGGCGACTGGTAGGCCGCCAGGGCATAGGCCTGATCGGACGGCGACGGCAGCGCATTCCGATCGAGCTTGCCGTTCACCGTGAGCGGAAGCGCCGCCAGCCGCACGAACGCACTCGGCACCATGTAGTCCGGCAGCCGCGCACTCAAGTGCGCCCGCAAGGTGCCCGCAACCCCGCCTCCGTCGCCCTCGTCCGCGCCGGCCTCGGGCGCGCAGACCACATAGGCGATCAGATGCTTGTCGCCGGCGCCGTTCTGGCGCGCCACCACCACCGCCTCGCGCACCCAGGCGTGCTCGCAAAGCCGCGCGACGATCTCGCCCGGCTCGATGCGGTAGCCGCGGATCTTCACCTGATCGTCGTTGCGGCCCAGGAACTCAAGATTGCCGTCCGGTAGATAACGTGCAAGGTCGCCGGTCCGGTACAGCCGATCGCCCTCGACAAAGGGACTGGCGATGAAGCGTTCGGCGGTCAGCTCAGGGCGGTTGAGGTAGCCCCGCGCCACCCCCGCCCCACCAATGTAAAGCTCGCCGACCGCGCCGAACGGCACGGGCGCGCCATGGCCGTCCAGCAAGTACACCCGCGTGTTGGCGATTGGGCGCCCGATCGGGACCACCGACCCATTGAAATCAGCCGGGCAAGGCCAGATCGTCGCGCAGACTGTTGTCTCGGTCGGGCCATAAGCATTAACCATTGATGCTGGAGCCAGACTTCGGATGAGTTCTGGCTTCGGCAGCTCTCCAGCAAGAATGAGAACTTGCACAGCCAAACATTCCGGATTTGTCTGAAGCAACGCTGGGGGCAATGTCGCGTGGGTGATGGCTTCGCTTTGGAGATAATCCGATAGCTTGTTACTCGCTTGACGGATCTCTTCCGCGGGCAAGTGCAAAGCGGCTCCGGAGCCAAACGCCATAACAAGCTCCCAAGCGCTTGCATCAAAAGCAATGGAGGCGAACTGCACGACTCGGCTGTTGGAAGAAGCGCCAAAGAGGCCGAGTTGAGCCCACAGCAGATTAACCAATCCTTGATGCTGGACCATGACCCCCTTTGGGGTTCCGGTTGAGCCTGAGGTGTAGATCACATAAGCGAGATGGCCCGATGTGAGGCCAAGCGTGTGCCGGTCCGGGTTCGAAGCCGGCCGTTCGGCCCACGCGGGCGTGCCCGTCTCCAGATCAATGACCGTGACATCGGTCAGCACTTCGGGGCCGAGTGCTGCGCGACCGACGACGTCGCAAAGCAGCAGGCGCGGCGCGGCATCGTTGACAACCTGCCGCAGCCGCTCACTGGGATAGGCTGGGTCCAGCGGCAGATAGGCACCGCCCGCCTTCAGGATCGCCAAGATGCCAACCATCATCATGAGGCTGCGTTCGAGGCAGATTGCCACCGGCTGGTCCGGCTTGACCCCAAGCTCGATCAGAAGATGCGCCAGCCGGTTGGCCCGCGCGTTGAGCTCGCCATAGCTCAGCCGCTCGTTTGCGCAGACCAGCGCCACCGCATCCGGCGCCTTTTGCACCTGCGCCTCGAACAGCTCATGGACGCACTGCTCTGATGGATAGGCCTCTTCCGTCCGGTTCAGATCCTCGAGCAGATAGGTGCGCTCCTCAGCCGGCAAGATGTCGAGCTTGCGTACCGGCGTATCCGGGGCATGCTCCAGCGCCTCTGCCAGTTGCTCGAGCACCCGCTGCATGTAGCCGCAGATCCGATCCGCCGAGATTGGCTCCGCCACCTGCACAGTGAGGCCCAGCGCCTCGCCAAAATCCTCCACCGACAGGGTCAGGGGATAGTTGGTGCGTTCCTCCCCGCCCAGCCATTCCATGCCCGACAAGACATTATCCGTCCCGGAGCCGGGCACAGCCGGCGCCGTGTTGTGACGATAGTTCAACAGCGTGCTGAACAGCGGCGCCGACGCCGCAATAGCGCTGCAGCGCTGCGCCAGCGCCAGCGAGGCATGCTCATGTGCCAGCAGCTCGGCCAGGCGGGCGTGCGTGGTCCGCACGCTCGCCTCGACGGCGGTCCCATCAAGATCAAGCCGCAGCGGCAGGGTGTTGATGAACAGCCCCATGGCGCGGTCGGCGCCGGCGCTGCCCTGCAAGCGGCCTAACAGCACCGTGCCGAACACCACCTGCTCGCGGCCGCTGCTGCGCGCCACCACCTGTCCCCACGCCAGATGGCACAGGCTCGCCAGACTGACGCCCAGCCGCCGCGCCTGTTCGCGCAGCCGCGCATGGAGCACTGACGGCAGCATCCGATGAGCCTCACGTACCCCGCCGCCGTCGCCGCGCACCTCGCTCAAGCCGAAGGGCATGGTCGGCTCGTCGATGTCGGCCAGCAGCTCCCGAAAGAACGCTTCATCAGCCTTGGCATCACGGCGTAGGTGCGCCTGGGCCACCAGATTGCGGAATGGCTGCGGCGCCGTCAGCTCATGCTGGCGCCCCTCCAGCTCGGCCCGGACCTCAGCATGCATCACGTCCCGCGTCGTGTGATCCCCGATCAGATGATGCTGCAGCTCCAGCAGCAGCCAGCGCGCGCTATCGGGCTCGCGCGCAATCACAAACCGCAGTAGTGGCGCTCGGCCAAGCTCGATGCGGTGCCGACGCGGGTCAAATCGATCCTTAAGCTGCGCGGCGCCAGGACCAGCAGACCCGTCCAGCTCGACCTCGGTCACCTCCAGTTGCGCCTTCCGCCACACCACCTGCGCCGGCCGCGACAACCCCTCCCAGACGAACGAGGTACGCAGGATGTCATGCCGATCCACCACCCGCTGGACCGCGGCAAGATAGCGCTCGAGCAGCCCACGGTCGGCAAACGCCATCTGCGACACCAGCAGGTACGGATCGCCCTTTGCCGCTAGCAAATGATGGAACAGGATGCCGTCCTGCAGCGGCGACAAGCCATAAATGTCCTGGATGTTGCCGACCCCGCCGGGCACTGTGGCGAGGATCCGGTCGATCTCGTCCTGCGCCAGCTCGATCAGCGGCAACATCTCTGGCGTGATCGCCGTACTCTGTTCGCTGATCAGGTTGGCAGGGACCGCCACCTCGTGATGGCGGCCCAGGCTTGCGGCCAGATCCGCCAGCACCGGCTTGACGAACAAGGTGCGCACCTCGATGCGCAGTGACCGCCGCCGTAGACGCTCGATCATTTGCACCGCCAAGAGCGAGTGCCCTCCCAGTTCGAAGAAGTTGTCGTGCCGTCCGACCCGCTCCAGCCCCAGCAGCTCGGCCCAGATCTGCGCCAGCACCGTCTCCATCTCGCCCTGTGGCGGCGCGTAGGTCCGGCGCGCATACGCCTCGTCGCCCGGGGCCGGCAGCGCGTTTCGATCGAGCTTACCGTTCAGCGTCAGCGGAAGCGCCGCCAGCCGCACGAACGCACTCGGCACCATGTAGTCCGGCAGCCCCGCACTCACATGCGCCCGCAAACCGCCGGCAAGATCAGATTCCTCAGCTTCGGCGGCAACGACATACGCAACGAGGTGCTGCTCGCCGCGACCATCCTCGCGCGCCACCACCACCGCCTCGCGCACGAACGGGTGCTCGCAAAGCCACGCCGCGATCTCGCCGGGCTCGATGCGGAAGCCGCGGAGCTTCACCTGGTCGTCGTTGCGGCCTAAAAACTCCAGATTGCCGTCCGGCAGGTAGCGCGCCAGGTCGCCGGTCCGGTACAGCCGGTCGCCCTCGACAAAGGGACTGGGGATGAACCGCTCCGCTGTCAGCTCAGGGCGGTTCAGGTAGCCCCGCGCCACCCCCGCCCCGCCAATGCAGAGCTCGCCCACCGCACCGAACGGCACCAGCCCGCCATGACCATCCAGCAAATAGACCCGCGTGTTCGCAATAGGACGGCCAATCGGGACGATGGCCTCATCAAACTCAGCCGGGCAGCTCCAGGATGTAACGTCGATCGCGGCCTCAGTCGGACCGTAGAGATTGTGCAGGGCCGTCCAGGGCAATACGCGCCGAACCCTATACACACTAGCGGCAGGGAGCGCCTCGCCGCTGCATAAAACCTGCCGCAGCGATGTGCAGCGGTCAACACTCTTCGCCTCCAAAAAGCTGACCAGCATGGATGGTACGAAGTGAACCGTCGTGATGCGCTGGGTGACAATCAAGTCGACCAGTGCATCGGGATCTCTGTGCGCACCGGGCGGGGCCAGTACCAGCGTTGCCCCTTCAAGCAAAGTCCAAAAGAACTCCCAGGCCGAGACATCGAAGCTAAATGGCGTCTTCTGCAACACGACGTCTGTTGGTTTCAGACCATAGGCGTTCTGCATCCAGATCAGGCGATTAACGATAGCCCGATGCTCATTCTGTGCCCCTTTGGGCGTGCCTGTGGATCCCGAGGTGTAGATCACATAGGCGAGATTGCGAGAGGTCAAGCTGAGCGCGCACGGGTCTGGATCCGCTTCCGGCAGGTTGGCCCAGGCCGGGGCCGCAGCATCGAGCTCCACCACGCTCACATCGGCCGGCACATCCGCGCCCAAAGCTGCACGGCCGGCCACATCGGTCAGTAGCAGGCGGGGCACCGCATCGTTGAGCACCTGGCGCAGCCGCGCCGACGGATAGGCCGGGTCCAGCGGCACATACGCCCCGCCGGCTTTCAGGATGGCCAAAAGCCCCACCACCATCATCGGACTGCGCTCAACGCAGATCGCAACCGGCTGGTCCGGCCTGACCCCGAGGGCGATCAGGTGATGCGCCAGGCGGTCGGCCTGCGCATTGAGCTCGGCATAGCTCAGCCGCTCATCTTCGCAGACCACCGCCACCGCATCCGGCGCCCTGTGCACCTGCGCTTCGAACAGCTCGTGGATGCAGCGCTCCGTAGGATACGACGCCGCCGTCCGGTTCAGCTCCTCCAGCAGATACGTGCGCTCGGCAGTCGAGAGCAGCTCGATCCGGTGGACCTCTTGCTGTGCATCGGC
>NZ_LFKY01000022.1:0-21257 GCF_028128965.1 Bradyrhizobium sp. CCBAU 25338 | reverse complement strand
ACGGATACATGCCACGAGATCCGCGCTCATGCGACCTTCCCATTCGGCCAGCAGCTTTGCGTGACGCCCATTATAGACGCTCCAAAAAAAGCGCCCGAGATCCGGCCCAAGCGGACCCCAGTCGGGCGTCACCTCCTGCACGTCTGCCTGAAGCACGTCGACGAAAGTCGACGCGGCACGGCGGACGATTGCGGCCACCTCCTCGTCAACGCGGGCGTGCCCGAGATCGAGGCTGAAGGCGATGCGCTTGCCCCTCATCGACGCCTTCAGCTTGGCGAGATAGGCGTCCGGTCGAGCCTCGCATGAGGTATGATCCAAATGGTGCGGCCCCGCCATGACCTCGAGCATCAACGCAGCATCGGCGACGGTTCGTGTCATGGGTCCGGCATGGGTGCCGTAGTCGTTGTTCGAGACGGGAACGTAGGGTATGCGCCCGAAAGTGGGCTTCAATCCGAAAACGCCGCAAAAGTGCGACGGCATCCGAATGGACCCGGCTCCGTCGGAGGCAAGGTGCAGCGGACCGAAGCCGGCCGCCGCAGCGGCGCCGGCTCCGGCCGAGGAGGCGCCCGCATTCAATCCGTGCCGCCACGGATTGTGGGTGACTCCGGTCACGGGGTTCCGGCTCATGCCCGACCAGGCAAACTCGGACATGGTCGTCTTTCCGATCACGATCGCGCCGGCCCTCCGCAGGCGATCCACGATGATGTTCTCGGCTGCCGCAGTCGGTCCCCTCATGGCGTAGGAACCAGTCGACGTCTCGCGACCGGCGACGTCGAAGGCGTCCTTGATCGTGACCGGAATTCCTTCGAGGAGTCTCGCCGTCCCGCTGCGAAGCAACGCCTCCGATTGCCTCGCTGACGCCAGCGCCTCTTCGCGCATCACCACGGAGAACGCGTTGATTGCGGGATCTCTCGCATCGATCCGGTCGAGCACGGCTTTCACGACCTCGGTCGGGGAGAGCTCTCTCCTGGCGTAGCCGCTCCGGAGCTCGACCGCCGTCGCGTACCCGAGATCGGCGTCATGATCTGTCATGTGATATCCTCTTGTTGTGGGGGAGCGGTCGCCTCGAGCTCGAATTGAGGGTTCGACGCGCCGGGAGCCGCATCAGTGCGCTGAAGTGGCTGACGCGGTTGCGTCTGCGGACAGCGGTGATGCAGATGCCTAATGGATGCCGAGATAGCGCTCGATCCGCTCCGGATGTTGCCGGCTTTCGTCCGCGATGAGCCGATCGACGACGGCGCCGTTTTCCATGACGATGACGCGATCCGCGAGCGAAAGTGCGAAGGCGAGATTCTGTTCGACGAGAACGATGGACAAGTCCTCTCCACGCAGGGCAGTCAGCATCTCCCCGACTTTCTTGACAATGACGGGCGCCAGTCCCTGCGACGGCTCGTCGAGCAGCAGCAGTTGGGGTCCCAGCGCCAGACCGCGGCCGATCACCATCATTTGCTGCTGCCCGCCGGAGAGCTCGGAGCCTCTGCGCCTCAATAATGCTGCCAGATCCGGGAACCATTCAACGATACGACGAAGATCGTAGGGAGACTCGGGACGATGCCCGAGCATGATGTTCTCTTCGACGGTCAGCAAAGAAAACGGATCCCGCGTTTCCGGCACATAAGCAATCCCACTTCGCGCGATCTGATGCGGCCTCAGTCTATCGATACGACGCGCCTTGAAGGTTATCGCGCCGTTGCTGACCGGGCTGATGCCCATGATGGATTTCAGCGTCGTCGTTTTTCCTGCACCGTTCCGGCCAACGATCGCAACGACCTCGCGACGGCCGACCTCGAAGCTGACGTCGAACAATGCCTGACTCCGGCCGTAATGGACGTCGATGGCGTCCACGCTCAGCAACGCGCTTCCCTCAACTGCGAAAGTAGGCCTCCTGCACGTCTCTATTTCCTCGAATGTCGTCCGGGCTTCCCTGGGCGACCACGACACCACGATTCATCACCGTGATGCGGTCGGACAGATCCATGACAATGCCGACATTGTGCTCGATCATGATGATGCTGAACTCGCCCTTAAGGGACATGATCACCCTCTTCACACGCTCGGTCTCCTTGCGCGACAATCCGGCGGTCGGCTCGTCGAGAAGGATGATCTGCGGCGCGCACGCCAAGGTGACGGAGAGTTCGAGCAGACGCTGATCGCCGTACGACAGCTCCTTGACCGAGACATCCGCGATCTCGGACAAGCCAAGGCGCGACAGACAGGCGTCAGCCCATTGTCCCGCCTCTGGGAAACTTGTTGCCTGCCGCCAGAATGCGAATGGATTTCCGCCTCGGGCACGGTAGGCCGCGATCCAGACATTCTCGCGAACACTCATGTCGGGATACACCCTCGATCTCGTTCGCGTTCGAACCGAAAGGTACAGGAGTCCGATTGATCGCGATCACTGAGACAATCGCCGATGCTAGGAAGGATATCTGGAAAGTGGAGCGAGAAAATATGGATCGCGAGCGTCATTGACAGAACGACATGAATTGTATCCCGAGTGACCGAGCTGGTCACGCCACACGAACCAGCCGGCAATGATACCGGCTAACAGCAATGGAAACTCGAACCAACCATCCCATCTGGTGATCCTCTAGCTACCTCATGATGCTTCTAGGAACCGTCAGATGCACATTAAGTGGTATCAATTGATCCGGGAGAATCGACTAGGCTCTAACGCATTACTGCAATCGAACGTCGGAACAAGCTTAGGCTGGCAGCGAGAAACATCACCCCCATCACCAAGACTGTCGTGAACTCTCTCCAAACAATGTCAAGACCTGCGCCCCGATAGACGATCGCCTGCATGAAGTTTACATAGTGGCGTGACGGGAAGAACCACGTCACGAACTGGACCCATTGCGGCTGGCTCTCGATCGGTGACATGCCGCCCGAGAGCATCATCATCGGCATCACGGCCATAATCATCAGAAGGGCGAATTGGGCCATGGTGCGGGCGAGCGTGCCGAGGAAGATGCCGATCGCCGCCGTGGCGAAGACGTAGATGACGGTGCCGAGCAGCAGCAGCTCGCGCGAGCCGGCAATGGGAACGTCGAGGAGGCCCTCGATCACGAACAAAAGCGAGCAAATGAAGCCGACGATGACCACCAGCCCGTTCGACCACACCTTGGCGAGCGCAATCTCGAAGGCCGTAAGCGGCATCACCAGCAGATGCTCGATCGTGCCGTGCTCCCGCTCGCGCAACAGCGCCGCGCCGGTCAGTATGATGATCAACATCGAGAGTTGATCGGCAAGGCCGACGATGGCTCGGAACCAGGATTGCGTGCCGTTCGGATTGAAGGCGCGGCGGACAACGAGATCGGAGGAGAGCCCGGTGGTTTGCTCCGCCTGCTGTCGGTAGTACTTGACCTGGTTGGTCACCATGTTCTGGATGTAGGCCGCGCCCAAGGACGCCTGCTGGACCGCGGTGGCATCGACGTTAACCTGAACTTCGACATCGCGCCCCTTGCGTACATCGGCTTCAAAGCGCGGCGGAATGACGACGACGAAGGTATAGAGACCTTCGTCCATGTCACGATCGATACCGGCAGCGCTGATCGTTTTGACCTTCTGGAAGTAGGGAGGATAGAAAAGTCCGCCAATCGATCGCGAGAGGCTGGAATTGTCCTCGTCGACGATCGCCACGGAGGCGTTGTTGACGGTCTCGCCGGCCCCGGTCGACTGCGTATAGATGCTGAAGCCGAACGAATAGATGATGAAGAGGATCATCATCAGGTCCTTCGCGAGCGTGCGCAGCTCCTTGGTGCCGAGCCAGAATATGTTGGAAAGGCTCCGCACGTTATTTCTCTTGTTTGCGCAGGAGGAGCGCCGACAGCGCCAGGAAGGCCGGACAAAACAGGGTCAGCGCCAGTAGATCGGTCGCCATGTCGCCGAAGCCAAGCCCCTTGGTGAACGCACCGACGCTCATATGCATGTAGTAGCTCGTCGGCCAGAGATTTCCCATGAGGCGCGCGCTGCCCTCGAGTGTCGAGACAGGCTGCATCATGCCAGAGAACTGCATGGTCGGCAGCATCGACAGCACCGCTCCGGCGAACACCGCCGCGACCTGGCTCGATGTGAAGGTCGAGATGAAAAGCCCGTAGCCGGTGGCCGCCGCCACATAGAGAAGCGCGCCGGCGGCCAGCGCGAGACCATCGCCCTTGAGCGGGACTTTGAAGAGGAACAGCACGGTCGCGGTCATGATGAGGAAGTTGATCATGCCGACGCCGATATAAGGCAGTTGCTTGCCGATCAGGAACTCCAGCCGCGTCGTGGGCGTGGCGTAGAAGTTGGTGATCGTGCCGATCTCCTTTTCGCGGGCGACGCTGACAGCCATCAGAATGGCGAGGAACATCATGAGCAGCATTGCCGGCACGGCCGGGCCGATCGCATAGATGCTCTCAGCCGTCGGGTTGTAACGGTAGCGGACCAGGATGCTGGTGGCCGGGTCGGTGCTCGCCACGGCGCTGGATTCGCGACTTCTCTGTTCGGAAAAAAGATTATGCGCCGACTGGACATAGCCCTCGATGGTGGCGGCGCGCGAGGTGTTAGCGCCGTCGATCCAGGCCGATATCTGCCAATCCGAGCCGCGCTTGACCAAGCGGCCGAAGCCCGGCGGAATCTCGACGGCCAACGTAATGTCGTTTGACTTCAGGCGCTGTTCCATTTCATCGAGGCTGCGGATAGGCGCTTTTTCGGTGAAGTATTGCGAACTCGAAAAATTGGCGAGATAGGCCCGGCTCTCCGGCGTATTGTCGTGGTCAAACGCGGCGTAGGTGAGATTGGTCACGTCGCTGGAGACTCCGAAGCCGAAGATCAACAGCATGATGAAGGAGCCAAGGAATGCGAAGGCAAGCCGCACCGGATCGCGCATCAGCGACAGCGTCTCGCACTTGGCATAGGCGAAGGCGCGCCGCACCGGCATCAAGATCGCGCGGCCGGGCGACGCAGCCTCCGCATCGTGCAGGATCATCGGCGGGGCCTCGGCCGCGGTGGGCGCAGGCGAGGAGGCCTCCGCGTCCTCGATATAGGCGATGAACGCCGCTTCGAGATTGGCGCTGCCCTTGGTGGCGATGACGTTCTGCGGCGTGTCGCAGATCAGGACGCGGCCCGCATGCATCAATGAGATGCGGTCGCAGCGCATCGCCTCGGTCATGAAATGTGTGGAGACGAAGATCGTGACATTGCGGCTTCGCGACAAATTGCCGAGCAGGCGCCAGAATTCGTCGCGGGCCTGCGGATCGACGCCCGACGTGGGCTCGTCCAGGATCAGCAACTCGGGATCGTGCACGATCGCCACGGCCAGAGAAAGGCGCTGCCGCACGCCGAGCGGCAGCGAATTGGCCTCGGTGTCGGCATGGTCGACTAGACCGACATCGACCAGAAGCTTGGCGATACGGTCGTTCATCCGGTCTGCGGCCAGATGGAAAAGGCGGGCATGAAGCAGCAGGTTCTGCCGCACGGTGAGCTCGCCGTAGAGCGAGAACGATTGCGACATGAAGCCGACCCGCCGGCGGATCGACAGGTCGTTGGCATCGACCGGACTTCCGCACACCTCGGCCTCACCCTCGCTCGGCGCCAGCAAGCCGGTCAGCATCTTCATGGTCGTGGTCTTGCCGCTGCCGTTCGAGCCGAGGAAGCCGAAGATTTCGCCGCGTTCGATGGCGAAGCTGACGCTATCGACCGCGATGAAATCGCCGAAACGGCATGTCAAATTCTTCGCGACGATGACCGGGGCTTCCGCGCTCGGCTTGCGTGGCGGAATGGCGAGGCGTTGAGACGCCGATTTTTGTCCCGGCTGCAGGGCGACGAAGACAGCTTCGAGGTCCTGTTCGCCGGTCTTCGCACGCAGCTCATCCGCCGTGCCTGAGGCGAGCACCCTTGCGCGATCCATCACGATGAGCCTATCGCAATAATTTGCCTCATCCATATAGGCGGTGGAGACCACGACACTCATCGCCGCCCGCTCGCGCCGCAGATCACGAATGAGATTCCAGAACTGTCGGCGCGACAGCGGATCGACCCCAGTCGTCGGCTCGTCGAGAATGAGAAGATCAGGGTCGTGAATGAGCGCGCAGCACAGGCCGAGCTTCTGCTTCATGCCGCCCGACAGCTTTCCGGCAGGCCGATCGAGAAAAGGGAGCAGGCCTGTCGCGGCCGTCAGGCGCCGCGTGCGCGTCTCACACTCTGACGCGGATAGACCGAAGAGACTTCCGAAGAAGGTCATGTTCTCGCGGACGCTGATCTCCTGATAGAGGTTCTTGCCGAGTCCTTGCGGCATATAGGCTATGCGCGTGCAGACCGAGCGGCGATGCCGTGCCTCCGCCATGTTGCCGCCCAAGACCGCGACCGATCCTGTCTGCAGCTTTCGGGCTCCTGCGATCAGGCCGAGAAGCGTGGACTTTCCGGCACCATCGGGGCCGATGACACCCGCCATTCCGCGGCTCGGCAGTTCGAGCGACACATTGTCAAGCGCTCGAGTCTTACCATAGCTATGCGTAACGCCGGAAACTTCGGCGATCAGTGGTGCGGAAGCCGCCATCATCAATCCCCCGCATCAAGAGGATCGTTCTGGATGCGCTTTTGCAGGAAGTCCGGCCAATTGGGCGGGTTCGGATCGAGGCGCACATAGCCGGTGCCACGGGTGCCCGTTTTCACCTGGTCGAGGTGACGTTCGACGAGGCTCGGAGGCATGCGCAGCTTGACCCGGAACATCAGCTTGTCGCGCTCGCTGCGCGTTTCGACCTGCTTGGGCGTGAACTGAGCCTCTGGAGATACGAAGCTCACTTTGGCCGGAACGGCGAAATCGGCACCGTCGAACTGAATTCGTGCCTGCGACCCGATCGGTATGCGCATGACCTGCTCCGAGGGGAGATAGATCTCCATGTAGATCTCCGACAGGTTGACGATCGTCAGGACCTTGCCGCCCGCCGAAACAACTTCGCCGGGATTGGCGAGGCGATAAAGAACGCGGCCCCGCACCGGCGCCACGAGGATGGCATCAGCGATCTGGGCGTCGATCTGATCAACGAGGGCTTTTGCGGCCGTAATCGACATCTCGCGCGCCGTCACAGTCTTCTGCGCAGCTTCAAGGACAGCGCGCGCAGAATCGCGTTCACTCTGCGCCTCATCGCGGGCCTGCTGGCTGACCGCCCCGGTCCCAACGAGCGTAAGCGCCCTGAGAAGGTTTGTTTGCTTAAGGGTCAGCTCCGCCTGCCGCTGAGCAACGGTCGCCTTCGCCTCGAGCATCGAGGCTTCCTCAGAAGCCACGTCGGCGGCATATTTGGCGCGCTGCGCCTGCAACTCCGTGGTATCGATGCGGGCGAGCACTTGGCCCACCATGACGAGATCGCCTTCCTGGGCGAGCACCTCTCGGACGCGTCCGGCCGACTTCGCGGCGATGTCGACCTGATTGGATTCGATGCGCCCGTTCCCCGACACAAGCCCCTCGGGCAGCTTGCCCTGCTGGCCCTGCCGCCAATACCAGACGCCGCCAGCGGCAGCTGGGACGAGCAAAATGAATATCAATAGAGCAGCTTTCTTGAAGCTAGGCATCTGCACGGCCGCGCACCTCTTTTCCGAGACGAAAGACCTTAGTTGTACATTCGGTGATGTTTGCTGATCCAGCTCAATGCCGAATCCGCTTCCATGATCGGCGTGCGCTAGAACAAAAGCGCCGTCGTGTCTGGCGTGCGAGTGCATAGTTCGGGCAAGCCGATTGGCATGCTGATGAACAGGCGCCGCTCGTCAGCAATATTGTGAAACAATTCTATCGAGCTGCGCGGGAGAGACCCCGCGGCACGTGTGGCTCGCCATGCCGAAGATCGGAGTCTGACAGTGATGGTCGGGCTGAAAGGAGTTGGAGCTTCCGGCAATTCCGGGGCAGTTCACGAGCGACATCCAGTACTGCGTTCAGCAAGTGGAGCGAGGATCAGGTACTGAGTGTTGGTTGGCCCCTGCGCGATCATGAGCAAACGCTTCAGCTCGTTCGGTAACCAACTGATCGAGCTGCATCGAGGAGGCCATTGAAACAGGTAAATCCGCTTGAGTGTCTATCAGTTTATTCCGAAGGTGACGAGCAACAGCAGGACGGCATCCATGATCAGAAGCGCTCCAGTCGAACCGCGCGTTCCTAAATTAGCGCTCTGATAGCCACGCTCTCAGCGGCATTCACTTGAGGACAGGAAAGCGTCTTGCGTCTCGGACCTACCCCGCGAGAAGGCATGGAGTTCAATCATCCAGAGGGACGCATCGTGCAGGTTACGATGCCCGAATTTTCCGCATGGGTGGCCGCAGGCGATGCGATCGAACACCCTTCGGTCGGCGATAGCCTTCATCTGTGACCGTCAAATTATGCGTAACGAGCGCGACGTCGAGGGCCGGCACGCTTTCCGACAGAGCAAGACCGGAGAACTTGTCGACATCAAAGAGACGCCACAACTCAGCGCACGGCTGAATGCCTCGCGTGCACGCGTAAAGGAGCTCAAGCTTCGGCTTCAACTGGATAAGGTGCCACCCGAGTTCGTGGTCAACGAGGATAATGGCGAGCCGTATGACGAGAGTACCTATCGCCACTGGCTGTCGACCGCCCGGACCCGTCGCGATCTTCGGCTTTCTCGCGCGCGATAACGCGCGCCAGGCAATTGTACGGGCAGAGCGACTGAACGCCGAACTGAGTAAATACGTCGACAGACTGTTCGCCGCTTTTCCTCTCGACGAGGAGAACAAGGCGCAGCGCGCTCGAGCCGTCGATCAGCGCAAGCGCGCATTAGCGGAATGGCTGGATGCGCAGACCGCACGCGACAGCAATGGAGATGAGATAGCATGGCGCCTGATGCCTTGTGCCGCGCTGATGCTTGTAAACGGCGCCGGCGAACTCGACCAAAAGCACGACCAAGATCTACGTGATACCTGCGTCATGCTTCTCGCTGCGACTTGCTGACGATCTGCGACATTACTGGACATTCATGCCGAAGCGCGCAGACGATCGTGAAGCACTACCGCGCCCGCAATGCGGCTCGCGCCGATCCGGCATCGACAGGCTTGAATTGCAGGTGCGGAAGGAAGGCATGAAGGGCTGAACGCAGAACGGTCGGTCTCGTTGGGTGGTGTTTCAGCCGAGCATGGTCTCCAGCCTAAGGTCGCGCGCGCCGCCAATCTCGACGATCGCCCGCGTCTGATGACGCCCAAATTATCCGACTCGTCGCACGGCGTGCGACATACGACCATCAAAAGCGTCGCACGAGACCCGCTTTGTTCTGCCGCCGAATTAAAAAAGCCCTTGCGGGCCAATGTCTTAAGGTGGTGGGCGCACCAGGGCTCGAACCTGGGACCCGCTGATTAAGAGTCACAAGTTTCAAAAGCAGTTACAGCTGCTTAGCTGTAAAATTTGACCGAGATGGCACTATTTGAATCAATGGGTTGCAGACGAAATGTAAATTGCTCGAATTGCCCCCGCCCTGAGCACCTGCGACCCCTGCGTCCCGAACGCAAATAGGAATCGAAAAGATCAACAAAAACAATGAGGTTTGCTCGCGATTGATCACCATTATCACCGTTTATTCACGGGGTTTCGGTGGTCAATCGGTGGTCGACTGCACGTCTCCTCAAACACAAGGGAGTAGCAAAAGACCCGCCGATTAAGATTGTCGTGCTTTCGCTGATATCTCGGGTACTTACGTGTAAACCGATCGTTTCGAAACCCAATGAGATCAATGGATACCGATCTTGCTTCTCATATCTGCTTTTTCCGGCGCCTCATCTCGGCGGCAATCATCGACTCAACCTGCCGCAAAGAAAACCGCCGGGCACTGGCGAGCGCCGCATTCCAAGCGGCCAGCGCTTGGTCTTTTTGACCATCCAGCCAGTGTGCCACGCCAGTCCACAGCCCCCATTGCGCCGCTCCTAGAGGAAAAACGCGGCGATAGCGGCGGAGTTCATTAAGCGCCTGGCGCTCCCAGTATGGCCATTGATCGTATTCGCGCGAGAGCCCGGCTTCGCGGCCGCGCAAAAGCACCTCAGCTACACCACAGATCCCAACCAACGTACTATGAGAAGTTGGTCGGCGCTGCTCGCGCAGCAGCCGCAGGGTCTCAGTCGCAGCCTCAACGCTTTCGACGTGAAGGCCAATACGAGCGAGAGCAAGCGCAAGCGCTCCTTTTGCGGAGATCTGCGCCGCGAGGTCGACAGACCCTAGCATCGCAGATGTAATCAGCCGAAGGATGTCAACCGCTTCGCGAGGACGATCGGTATGAAGCACACATAGCGCCTTGCATCGAAGAGCCCAGATCTCTTGCTGGATATTCCCGGCGTTCTGCGCGCGTGACAGCAGCGCGAGTGCTGTTTGTTCCAGGGCGCCTATATCGCCGCGGTAGTAAAGCGACCAGAAGCGCATACCTTGCGCATTACACCAGCCCAGTTGGTCTCCAGCCTTCGCAGACAATTCCTGGGATTTATTCAGAAGATGGTCGACCATCAACCAATCACAGCGCCCGATGCGCCAGAGTGCGTCCAGAATACATACGTGAGAATGAACTGCGGGGTCAGCTAAAGCGATCGCGACCCGTTCTGCCCTCGCAATGAAATAGTCGCAGGCACCCTGCCAACCCAAGAAAGAAAGACCGCATCCCAACTGGGAAGACGCGACCGCCAGCTCAACTGAAGACCCAATACGTTCGGAATGCACTACGGCCCCAATAAGATTGCACATACCGCGGGAGTAGCGCAGCTCGAAATAATCGACAGTCGCTGCCTGGTTGAGACAACGAGCAATCTCTCTTTCCCAGGCGCGCAGATCCGTTCGCTGCCACTTCGTGGATGGAGGAAAAGCCTGCTGCAGGGCTAACCGCAATCCACGCCCTATAAGACGGATTATGGTCGTTGTCGGTGAATGGGGAACCGGCTGCCCCGCCGCGTTGAGCGCACGTCTCACGGCAACGCCCTGAGCGTGAATGTCTCCACGCCCGTAATGCGCCTCCGCGAGCTGTCTGTGCCAGCGTACCGCTTGAAGCCTTTGCTCAGCTGACCTAGGTTGCTGGCGCGACTCATGACTAAAGCAGATCCCTAAAAACGCTTCGACCTCTCGAAATGCTCCGACTTCGAGGGCGCGGGTGGCAGCTAGATCAGCGTACTTGACAGCTTTTTTAATATCTCCAGCAGCCTCAAAGTGCTGAACAAGAGCTGCGGTTTCCAATGCTGCGGTTGCTGATTGATTCGATTCGATCCAGTTAGCCAATCGTCCATGAAGGCGTTGCTGAGCCTCGACCGAGATTAAGCTATACACTACGTCGCGAATTTGGTCGTGACGAAACTCGTATTCCCCTGGACCAGCTCCATGCCTGACGAGATGCATGTCCAGTAGTGTTTCGATAGCAGTCGCGATCGCGTCGTCATGCAGCTCCTCACCGAGCAATACTTGAAGAGCGGTGATGTCGAACGAACGCCCAGCTACCGCGGCGGCCTTCAGAACGTTAAATGGTGCGATATCCAGAAGATCGACGCGCTCACGGATGACCCTTTCCACGCCCTCGAAGTAACGAAGTTCGTCGAGCGGGCGGATGGGGCGCCAGAAACCGTCACGCACCGCAACAAGACCCTCGTTCTTTAGAGCTATCGAAATCTCCTCAGCGAAGAATGGATTGCCTCCGGCCAGGCCTGAAATACGTGCAGCAAGTTCTTGATGCGGCGGCGCGCCCCGCAGAGTGCGAGCGACTATGCCGCGGATGGATGCGTCACCGAGTTCTTCCAAATCCAGGATCTGGCAAAATCGGGCTGGATCGTCTGCTTCCCGCCTAGTGGCATTCAGTCGAGCCGCCTCGGCGCGCCGTCGTAGACTTTTCAGTTCCTCCGGAATCTCTTCGAGGCGCACGCACACAATCAATAGTAATGATGAAAGGGATCCAAGAATCCATTCGATGAGACGCCACGACGCAGAATCGAGCCACTGGCTGTCTTCTAATACTAAAACAAGAGGGCGCGGAGTCAGGACACCTACCAAGTCGCCGAGAAGACGCATTGTGGCGTCACCACGGTGTGGCCCCTCCAAATGTCGTGTACCTTCGTTTTCAGGGATCACAATGCCTAGCACGCCGCCAAGCAACGGCAGTCGCTTGACCACGTCTGGAATCTCTTGGACACGTGCTCTAACCGCTTCAAGTACGATGAACCCGTTGCAGTCAGGAGGTAGACCAAGGAGGGACGCAAGCACTCGCCGCCAGGGTAAGAAAGATGTTCGACGATCCTCGCGTTCGGCTCGCGCGATCGAGACTGGTGTCCCGATCGCTTGCAGTTCGTCGGTGAAAGCCGTGACCAATGCCGTTTTCCCAATACCCGGCTCGCCCAGAACGGCGAGCAAGCGCGCACCTCCATTGAGTGTTTCTTCGAATGTCCGCTTCAAAACCGCTAGTTCACTTTCCCGGCCAATTAGCGTGGAAGGGCCGGCTACGGCGGATCGGGGTTCCAATGGACGAAATACGGCGGCCATATCCCCGAGCCCGTCGAGCTGCAACGTGCCTTGTTGTTCGAAGTCAAAAGTCGTTCGATTAGCGCGTTCTGTCGGTGCATCGCAAATGACGCCTGCAGCTAATGCCGTCATTAGCCGCGCTGCACGATTCACGGCGGCACCATGGACCATCAGTTGACGTCGGCGCTCGCTTCCGACAACGCAAAAAAGCGCGTGGCCGGTTGCTACGCCGATAGATGCGGACAGTTCCAGCCCCTTAATAGTCTGATCCATCGCGCGAGCGGTATCGATGGCGCGAAAAGGATCGTCGCGATGGAAGTTTCCGCGCGAACCAAATACGCCGCTAAAAATCAGACCCTTCTCGTCATAATACAATTCCCCCGGCGGCCCACCTCGTGCTCGCAAGCTCTCTTGGAGCGACACGCAGAGGGCTTGCAGTCGAGCGAGTGCGGTTGGAGTGCGAAGATCTAAACCGGTAATTCGCGCAAAAACGGCTGAAACTGGTCGTATCTCGTGAATCGCACCTAGCAGGCTGTCAATTGCATAACCGTCGAGGTCGATTGAAGATTCGCGAGGTCCAGCCGTGGAATCCTGGCCGCCCAGGAACGCTTCACGAAGTTGCGGTGGCAGGAACGAGGTCAACCATTCCAAGGGTGGACGCGTTGAAGGGAGGCCAAGGTGCTTCTCCAGCACGTCGCCAGAACTGCGCACCCGGACATGCGCTAATGCTTGCGCCGCGGCGTCGGATAGTACGTACTCGCGAGGACGAGCAAGCGCTTGGGACGTTGCCGCTTGAATCAGGGCATCGCCACCCGCGACCAGATTCCAGACAGGCTGGCCGCCAAGAGCTGCAGCCCAGAGCCCCCCAGCGCCTACACCGACGTGCAGGGCGGGGGCGGTTTCACTGGTTGAAACGTCTCTAATATTGTCACCGCAGATCGCCTCTGCGCAGGCGGCTGCGGCGCGAACTGCGTTTCCGAGATCGTCGCCGTCCGCCGCCCAATAGGCAATCAAAGAGTCTCCCTCAAAGTACAGCACTTCACCGCCCCGATCGCAGATTTGATCTGCGCACCGTCCGTAGGAGAGGCTCAGCAATCTCGAAATTTTTTCCAGCCCTCCTTGCCCGCGTCGAGCAAGCTGTTCAACCAAGGCCGTATACCTGGACACGTCAACAAACAGGACGGCCGCGACGAACTCAACGGCCGCGGGCCGGTCACCGCTAGCGCCATGGATTCTACCGAGCAGCTTCAACGGCAAGAAGCTCTCAAGTAGATCGGTCTCTTTCATCGCTTCGCCCCTCAACACAGAAGCAGAAAGTGCCGGGCTGTGGCAACTGCACCGATTGCTCGTGCCCTCGATTGGATGAGGGGTAGCTGCGTGAGAGAGTAGCCGCCAACAGCCCTACGATATCATCGACATTCGCTTGAGCTCGTAAATTGATTAGGCCGCGCTCGCCAACATTAGCGCCCGCCTTACGCCTACGGTAGAGCCTTCGCAGGTCAATTTCGTGGGAGCGCCCCAAGATATCTCGCGCTCGATTTCGTTGGGTATAGAATGGGTTATACGCTTTTGCGATCTCTTCCGGAAGTCGTATGAGGCTCAATGGAAATCAGGAGGTGGTTACTGCAAGAGTCGATAAAATCCGCTAGAGTGACCATCTGCAACTGGACCGTGCGGCCCCTTGAAGAGGCGTTATGCCGAGCCGTGAGAACCAAACGGTCCCCCTGACCTAGACGATACCGGCACTTGCCGGTTCGAATTCGCTTACTTGTTGCTTCTCCGGTTTGTAAGCCGAGGAGGAAGAAGATGTCGGGAGGCTCGGGGCTAGACACGGACTCGAAAACGGCTTGGATTTCGCAGGGTTTCGAGCGCCTCATTGATCGAGTGCGCAAGGTGCCCACCGAGATCCATTTCGATATACTCATCATCGGCAGCGGTTATGGCGGCGCGATCGCCGCGGCCAAATTTGCTGGCCGCCACTTTGGCGAAAAAAAAGTCACCGTCGGTGTGCTTGAGCGCGGCAAGGAATACCTGCCGGGCTCATTTCCGACCGGCCTGGGCGAGCTGCCTGGGCATATACGCCAGAACAACAACAAGGAAGGTCTTTTCGATATCAGGCTCGGAGAAGAGGTCACTACGGTCGTTGCAAACGGCGTCGGCGGTGGTTCGCTGATCAACGCAGGGGTTATGGAAACGCCCGTGCCGAGCGTGTTTCAGACCGGATGGCCAAGTTCTCTCCGGAATTTATCGACCTGGGAATCGCATTTCGATGAGGCTCGCGATCTTCTCGGGGCACGCATCGACGGCCTTCGTAACACAATCGAGGATCATATTGACGGCGTACCGCAAAAATTCCAGGCATTGAGCGCTATCGCGCCTACCGGCACATTTCGCCCAGCAGCAATTACGATAGCGATGAAGGATTCGACAAGCTCGGGCAACGTCAATCTTAACAAGTGCGTGCGTTGCGGTGATTGCGCTACCGGATGCAACTTCGGAGCCAAAAACTCGCTGGATGTCAATTTGCTGGTGCGCGCGCAGCAAGCCGGGGCCGAAATCTTCAGCGGAGTAACCGTTCTTAGTATTGAAAAAGACGGCAGCAACTGGATCGTCAACGGAGTCCATACCAATGCCGCGCTCCGCAAGCGCGACGGAGAGGCGCTGAGGATACGCGCGCGGAAGGTCGTGCTGGCTGCCGGGACCCTCGGTTCAACTGAGATCTTGTTACGCTCGCGCGGTCCTGGATTGCCAATGTCCGAGGCGCTCGGCAAGCGCTGCTCGACGAACGGAGATATGTTGATCGCCGACTACGCGACCGCTGCTGAGGTGCACACGGTGGCCGACGAAACCGTTCAGCCTTCAACTCGCGCGATCGGTCCGACGATCACCGGCGTTGTCGACCTTCGTGCCACCGATGGATTCGTGATCGAGGAAATGTCAGTGCCGGCGGGGCTGCGCATTGCGTTCACTGAGGTCTTCGCCACGGTCAATATGTTGCACGGGATCGCCGATGCCGATTTCTCGCAACACGTTAAGGGGTTTCCGAACGATGATCTCTATGTCGCGCCCGCCACGCGTGTGGAGTATTCTGCACTTTACGCTGTCATGGGTGACGACGGAGCGGCCGGCACCATCAAGATCGATGACGATTCTGGCATCGTGCATCCCGACGGCTTCGCGCGGCTCCATTGGGACAAGCTGCAAGACTTGCCCTTGTTCGACTCACAGGTAAAAACGCTCGCAGGTCTCACCAAAAGCACGGGCGGTCGGGTCATTCCCAATCCCGTCTGGAAGTTGCTTCCAGCGGAGCTTACCTGGTTGCTTAAAGATAAGCGCGGGCCCCTCACAACTGTGCATCCGCTTGGCGGTTGCGCCATGGGCGACACCAGCGCCACCGGCGTGGTCGACCAATTTGGCCGCGTGTTTTCAAAGAACACCTCCAGCGATGTGCATGACGGGCTCGTTGTGCTCGACGGTTCGATCATTCCAACCGCGCTCGGCACCAACCCCGCGCTCACGATCTCGGCAGTAGCGCTGCGCGCGGCGGAAGCGCTCGCGACCGAGTGGGGTTACGACGTCGCGCCGTCCCCCGCAGCCGGCGCGCCGCTCACCCGGCCCGTCTTCCGTTCGACCGATGTGGCCGCTCTGCTGCCGGCAACCGAAGTGGAAATCATAGAGCGACTCGCTGGACCAGTGAATTTCGCACCGAGCGGAGGGCCGGCACAGACGCGCATCGTCGAACTGACGCTCCGTTTCAGGCCGAGACCGCTCGCACAGCTCTCGCCTAGCAATGGCTTCAATCCCACCGTGCAGGTCGCAACTGACACAGCAGATTTCAAGGTCCGAAGCAGTATCCGGATCTTTCCATTGATCGAGTGGAAGCAGCTTCAGAGGAGTTGGACTCCGCCGCGCTTGCTGGAACAGAAGTTGGATGCGATCGCGGATTTCAGCGCGCCGCTGACGGGCAGCCTGCGAATCTTCGAGCGTCAGAAAAGTTGCGTTTTTGGGCGAATTTGGCGCGCGGGCAAAGCTTGGATACTGAACCGCGGCTTGCGCGACACCTATCAATCGTTCGGCGACGGGGGCCCGGGGCTGTTGTCGCGTATCAAGTCGGGGCTCGCGATCGCGAGCCACGCCGGCGAGATACGGGCGTTCGCTTACGATCTCACCGTCGGACCGCCGGACGCCAGCTCCAAAATTGCGCTCGACGGCAACCACATTGTCGGCACCAAGACCTTCACCTATGAGCGGCGCTGCAATCCGTGGCGGCAACTCATGGAGGTGGCGCTCGAAACATTCCCCGGCTCAAACGGCAGCGATAAAGGTGTGTTGAAGCTGGATGTGCGGTATCTGGCGCGGATCGGTGTGCCGTTGTTTCGAATAGCGCGCCAGCGAAACGGCGTAAGCGCGCTTGGCGAACTCGTAACCTTCCTCAGTTACGTCGTGCGGCTGCTGCTCGGCCTGCATATCTGGAGCTTCCGCGCGCCCGACAAGGATACGGATCCGGCGAATGACGTCTTGAATCTACTTCCGCCACTCAGGCTTGCCCTTCCCGGAGGCGGCTCCGTCGATGCGGAGATCCACACTATCGAGATTACTCAAGTGCCCGAGGGGGGGGATGGTAAGGCAACCGTTCGTGGCGAAGTGCGGCTCACGCGTTACCCGTATCCCAACTCCTCCAAACGGCCTCTTGTGATGTTTCATGGCTACAGCGCGGGCGGCACAACGTTTGCGCATCACGCGGTGAATCCGAACTTCGCGAGCTATTTCTGGAAGACCGGACGCGATGTTTGGATCGCCGATCTTCGAACCAGCTCCGGTCATCCGAAAACAGCCAAGGAGGCGTGGAGCTTCGATCAGATCGGATGTGCGGATGTGCCGGCGGTGCTGACAGCCGTGGCGGCCTATTCGATCGACGGCAAAGTTGACGTGATCGCGCATTGCATGGGCACAGTCGTCTTCAGCATCGCGGTCCTCGGAGGCCACGTGGACGATCTTGTGGATCGCGCAGCATTCACGCAGGTCGGGCCGCTCGTTGTGTTCACGCCTGCCAACATCTTTCGCGCCTATGCGATGCGGTATCTCATCGATTTCCTGCCGAACAGTTACAGCTTCAACCCCGATAAGCCGACGCTCGCCGACGATCTTTGGGACAGGCTGCTGTCGACGCTGCCTTACCCCGTCGAGGAGTTCGACGTGGAGAACCCGATCTGGCCCTGCAAACGAACGCCCTGGACGCGTACGAGACACCGAATGGACGCGCTGTACGGCCGCGATTTCAACGTGCTTAATATGGAACCGGAAATGCTGCGTTTTATTGACGAGCATTTTGGCACACTAAGCCTGAAGACAGTGTCATCCACCGTGCATTTTGCGCGTTATTCGCTGATGACGAATTTTCGCGGATTCAACGATCTCGTTTCGCGCGAAAACTTCGCTGACCACTGGAAATTTCCGACACTCAGCGTGCACGGCGGCGATAACGGACTTTCGGATGTTTCGACTATCGACCGCATGCGGCAGATACTGAGCGATGCCGGCCGTCAGTATGAGGCGTATATCAATCCGGGCGCCGGTCACCAGGATGCGCTGGTCGGAACGACCAGATATGCCACGCTTGCAAAGATAGAAGAATTCCTGGATGCCGCTATTGCGTCGAACCCGAACACACCCAGTCAAGAGAAGGTGGCCCATCCACCGTGGATGGGCCCTATTATCACTGAGGAGCGACCCGACCCACCTGACACTAACTTGCTCGTGGTTCGCGTGGGAGCATTGCCCTCGCTCCGGGCGGCCGAGGCCGTGCTGATGCTGCGCATTACGTCGGTCGGCAATCAGATTTTACGGCCCGACGACCCGACAAAGGCCTGGGATGCTCAATATATTGTCGACCATATGGTGGTTCACACGTCGAACGAACTTTCCCGTGGGCGTTGGGTCGCGTTCGAAGCACCGCTGCCGACGGCGATGCCGGGCTATCCGGGTAACGCGCTGCTCGTTCTGCTCGTCTACAACGAGTCTGACATGTTGTTTCTTCCCATGCTTGGTCACTTTTTCGCGCGCAATGAAAGGGTCTTTCAGTTGAACCCTGCCGGCTCTCCTGACGATCAGTCGGTCCCGGCGGATAACTTTAAGTTTGAGCGATTCAAACAAATGGCCGAGGCAGCGGCGCGCGCGCTCAAGCCTTACAATGTGATGCAGCGAGACGGTCGGCAGAGCATGCCCCGTCGCCTTGTCTATCGTGGAATAGAGCAGATCCCGAACTCCACACGTAACGTCACGATGCAGCCCGGTATCTCTGACGGGACCACGACCTTGAGGTTCGGCTATGAGCACGACGGCGAGGCCGTCCTTGAGCGCTTTATCGAGCAGGATCGTGACTTGACCGACGGAGTCGTTCCGTACGACCCGCAACCGCCGGCAATTCCATTGCCGAGCAGCACGAGCTTCACGCTCGCGTCGTGCCAATACCCCGCCGGGTTCGTTGATGAACCTGTCGCCTATCGCTCTTACCACCGAATAATCGAACGTCTTGAGGCGAACGCGGGAATCAAGCCGCGATTCTCCGTATTCGTCGGCGATCAGGTGTATGTCGACCCCACCGCGGGGCTCTACGATCCGGCGGCTAAGGACGATCACTACCGCCTTCCTTACGAAGCGTGGCTACGTCAGCGCAGCGTTCGCGGCTTGTTGCGCCGCATTCCATCGTTCATGTTGCTCGATGATCACGAGATCGACGACAACTGGGAGCCGATCGCGTATCCCGACGAAAAAGCGAATGCCGACAAGAAAAAATATGGTGTTGAGGCGTTCCAAAAATACCAGCGCGGAAGGAACGGCAGGCTCGAGACGTTTGATTTTGACGGCTTCCATTTCTTCATGCTCGACACACGCACCAAAAGGATGCATCGCAAAGTCAATGGCAGCCTGACGAATGCCACCTTGTTCGATTCGGATCCGGCGAATCCGGCGGACCTTTCGAAGACAATGGGCAGACTGCAGAAATGGCTGCTGGAAAAGCCGAAGCCAAAATTCGTCTTGTCGCCCTCGATGCTGTTGCCGCGTCATCGCCGAGCGGTGCAACGCGATGCGAGTCTGGCCCCCTCGAACCTCAGCGCACTGCATTCCGATGGCTGGGATGGATATCCGAATACGTTGCGCGACGTGCTGGCCTATATCGCTTACAAAGAGATAGAGGGTGTGGTGTTTCTGTCGGGGGACGAGCATCTAGGTTGCGTAGCGACGGTGGAGCTCCGCGATACGGCCGGCACTCTCATTACCCGAATACACTCCCTTCACACCGCCGCAGCCTATTCGCCGTACCCATTCGCAAACAGCTTAGAGGAGGACATCGTCTCGAACGAGACGATTGATATTGTATCGCCGAGCTACGGAAATTACCGGTGCATCGTAAATGCGACGCGGCCACCTCCGGGCGACGGCATGACATTCCTGTCCGTACGCCAGGATGGCACGGCCTGGAAGCTTGACTATGAATTTGCCGATGCAGTGGTAAAGACGCTCGTCCTCTGATCGACGCATGCCGATGACCACTTGATGGGGCGGGCATGTCTGCTATTGGCGGCGCCAAGCGGGCCTTGAGGTGAGTTCGCTCGAAGTCCGCCAGTAACCCATAGCGTCCGCATAGCAGGACTCAGGTGGGACTTCATCCTATCAGTCCCCGCCAGCCATGCATGTTTTCGTATCTCAATCGCTGTTGCACTCTCGACTATAGGTAGCATAGAATTTCGGGAGCACCTGCAGTGTGCCAGAGATTTTCAAGAATCTAAATCTGGACACCAACAGCCGCAGCTTGTGGAAGTTAGCATAGGTCATAAGTGAAAGCTTACGCCTCGATCAACGCGTAGGTTTTTTGCAACCGAGTGGTAAAGGGATATGCGTCGAAGACGGTAAGCTCAACACGGAGGGAAACATGCGATACAGGCTAATGCTGATTTCGCTTATTGCCATCAACCCACTGTTTTGTTCGGCACACGCCGCAAAGTTCAACTGCAACTTCTTAAATGATGGTGCGTCAGTAAAGACATGCACAATCGATTCAGACAGCGCCGGAAATTATTGTCAGTTTGATTACTCCGCGTCGATTAAGGGTAGCTGCTTCGGGGTGCCCTTTTTTTCACCGGATGTTGTGATTTTGGCATGCGCCTTTCACGATCCGGCCCTGAAGCCGTGGGAAGTAGCGCGCGGAACTGGAGATCGTTCTAAACCCTCGTTAACGGTGACGGCATCGCCGGGCTTTCTCTCTTTGGGCGGAGCTGTCGTGAAGCCGCCGGAGGCTTACATTGGTGCAGCGTATCTGGAGAAAGCAGGAGCGGCGAGGCTCGAGGCCAATTGTTCGACGCCGTGATCTAAGCTCTATCGTCTACGGCGTGTCACACTTTGAAATCGTTTACACTGATATGCAGAAAGAGCGTTTCAGCACGCTCCTTGTTGGTCGCGGATGAGAACAAGGCTTTTCTTGCCATCATCTTCGTCTTGGTGGTGTCGGGGTTTGCTTGTTGTGCCATTGCGTTCTTATCGGGTCGCTCCTTTCGAGGTAGACGACCCGGACGTTTCATCCCGACTTCAAGGCAATCTAATAGGCGTTTGCGATCAATACGTAGCGAGAACAGGCGCTCCCAACCTTCCAGTACGCAAAACCCGGTCAACTAAAAGAATCAAACTTTAAATAGTGCGGAGGCGTGGTATCATCCTTCCATTGCATGAGTGATGACCTTGCCCCTCGGGCTTAATCCAGCTTGAAGTTCGTTCTGGCTCCAACGAGGACCAGAGCATGAAG
>NZ_LFKY01000021.1:0-11265 GCF_028128965.1 Bradyrhizobium sp. CCBAU 25338 | reverse complement strand
CACACCTCCGCCGTCCTGCCCGTCGAGCAGCCAGGCCTCGGCACCGATCTCCTCCAGCACGGCGGCGAACTGAGCGCGCAAGTCCTTCTGCGTCAGCACCAGCGCCGCGCCGCTGTCGCGCAGCATGTGCGCCAGCCGCTCCGGCGGGTAATCCGGATCGAGCGGCAGATAGGCCCCACCGGCCTTCAGCACGGCGAGCAGCGCGACCAGCATCTCGACGCCCCGGTCGAGTGCCAGCCCGACCACCACGTCGGTCCCGACGCCGCGATCGCGCAAGCGCCGCGCCAGCCGGTTGGCGCGTGCATTCAGCGCGGCGTAACTCAGCTCCGTCTCGCCGAACACCAGCGCGATCGCCTGCGGCGACTTCCGGACCTGTGCCTCGAATTGTGCAATGATTCCCTTACGCGGCTCATCTCGGCGCGTGTCGTTCACCCGTCCGAGCAGGCTGTCATCCGCGGGATCGCGGGCCACGATCATGCCGACCGGTCGACCGGCATCGATGCTCAGCGCTTCGACCAGCCGGACAAAGGCCCGCTGTAGCCGCGCAATCTGCGCCTCGTCGAAATGCTTGCGCTGATAGTTGAAGACGAGGCACAGGCGCTCATCGACGCCGACGCTTGCGAACAACGGGTAATTGCTGGTCTCGACAATCCGGGTCTCGCCGACCTGGATCTGCCGGTTCTTTCCGATCAAGGCGCGATCAACCGGGTAATTCTCGAACACCAGGATGGTGTCAAACAGCGGCCGTCCGGGACGCCCTGCCAGGCGCTGGATTTCGTAGAGTGGCGTAAAGCCGAAGTCGCGCAAGGCCAGATTGCGATCCTGTAGCTCGCGCAACCATGCGCCAACCGTCTGCTGTGGGCTGACGCCGTCGATGACCGGCAGAGTGTTGATGAACAGGCCGACCATCTCTTCAGCGCCGGCGAGCTCAGGCGGTCTGCCCGACACCGTGACACCGAAGCAAACCGTCCTCTGCCCGGTATGCTGTCGTAGCAACTGCGCCCACGCCGCCTGCACCAGCGTGTTCATCGTGATCCGCTCGCGCGCCGCAAATTCCTGCAACCGTCCAGTCAACGCAGGATCCAGCTCCAGCGCAAGCGAGCCGTGACCGGACGAGTGCGCCTCCGTCCGTTCGGCCAGGCTTTCCGCCAGGAAACTCGGCTCGTCCAGCCCGGCCGTCGCATTGCGCCAGAACGCCGCAGATGCATCGGTGTCGCGGTCGCTCAGCCACGCGATGTAGTCGCGGTAACGGTGCTGCAACGCCGGCAGACATCCCTCGCCGTTATGCCGCATCACCTCGGCGATCAGCCGCGCCGAGCTCCACCCGTCGAGCAGGATGTGATGGTGCGTCCAGATCAGCCAATGCTGGTCTTCGCCGAGTCGGATCAGCCGGACGCGCTGCAAGGGCGGTCGCGACAAGTCGAACCCCGCGGCCTGTTCCTGCCGCGAGACGTCGGCCAGCGCCGCGTCCAACTGTGTCTGGTCCCACCCTTCAATTCGCTCACGCCAGTCGTCTTCAACAAAGGGCACTTCCGCACGGCGATAGACGACCTGTTGCGGCGCGCCGGACAAATCACGCCAGACGAATCCGGTCCGCAGCACCGCATGGCGATCGCTGGCCGCCAGCCAGGCGCGGCGCAGTTTTCCGGTATCCAGGCCGCGGATATCCGCCGCAACCTGATTGACGTATAGCCACCTCTCGCTGTCGTGCATTGCGTGGAACAACATACCCTGCTGCATCGGCGACAACGGATAGATGTCCTCGATCTCGCGCCAGTCGAGCGCAAGCCCGTCGAGCTCGGCCTGACCGAGCCCCGGCAACGCCACGTCGGATGGCGTCAGGCCACAAGCGCCGCCGGTGCAGTGTGCCACCAGTTCACGCAATGCAGCCTCGTACAACACGGCCAGTCGCTCGACCGTCTCGCGCCGATAGCGCTTGCGGCTGAAGGCGAACGACAGCCGCAGCCGGCCATCGCGCACCGTGCCGTTCACGCTCAGCCAGTGTCTTAGCGGGCTCGATCCATCGCGGGATGGACCGGCGCTTTCCGCCGCCATCGTGAACAGCGCCGCTTCAGCGTCACCGCCGTCGATCTGGCCCAAATAGTTGAGCGCAATCTTCGGCTCGGCAACATGCGACAGCGCCGTGCGCTGCTCTTCCGAGCCGAGATAGCGGAACACGCCGTAGCCCAGCCCGCGGCCGGGAATGCCACGAAGCTCCTCCTTCACCGACTTGATCAACAGCGAGGACTCTTGCGAGCCACCGGCCAATCGCACGGGAAAAGCTGTCGTGAACCAGCCGACCGTGCGCGAGAGGTCGACGTCGCCGGAGAGGTGCTCGCGGCCATGCCCCTCCAGCTCGACGAGGACCTCATCCTGTCCGCACCACCGCCAAACGGCGCGTGCAAGGCCGGCGAGAAGAAGATCGTTGATCTGCGTGCGATAGGCCGACGGAGCTTCCGCGAGCAGCCGCCGCGTCCATTCGCTCTCGAACGTCAGCAGGACCTCATCGGCATCTGCAACGCGGTCGACGCCATCATGATCGTCGTCGCAGGGGATGTCCGCACTTGCATGGCGGCCGGTCCAGTAAGATAGTTCCTTCGCCAATTGAGGCGATGTTGCGTGGGCTCGCAAGCGCTGTCCCCACAGCGCGTAAGCTTGGGTCTTGGGCGGAAGCGCGACCGTGGCATCACCTTGCACAAGCTGCGTGTATGCAGAGGCGATGTCCTCTAGCAGAATTCGCCATGATACGCCGTCGACCACCAAATGGTGGATCACGATCAGAAAACGCTGGCTGCCATCGGCGACATCGATGCCGACCGCTCGCAACAGCACTCCGCTGAAGATCGACAGGCTTTCCTGTGCCGACGATGCCAGCGCAGTCACAGCATCGCGGTCGGCCGCGTGCCGGACCCAGAGCATCCCATCCACCGCCGGAGCGGCGCCGTGCTCAGCATGCCAGCTCCCCCGCCTCTCCTCGAAGCGCAGGCGCAACCCGTCGTGATGGTCGACCACGACGACAAGTGCGCGCCGCATCACGTCCCAGTCGAGACGGTCTCTCGGCCGCAGCAACACCGCCTGGTTCCAGTGATCGCGATTTCCCGTGTCTTCCGCAAAGAAGCGATACTGAATCGGCAACAGCGGATGCGGGCCGGTGACCGGTGCCTGATCAGCGAGCGTTTCGCTACGCGGCTCGGCCCGCGCCGCGAGCGCGAGCGCCTCCAGCGTCTGATGCTGAAACACGTCGCGCGGTTCGATCAAGTATCCGACGCGCCGGGCGCGACTCACCATCTGGAGCGAAATGATGGAATCGCCGCCGAGCTCGAAGAAATTGTCGCGGAAGTTGACGGCGGGCTGGCCGAGCAGCTCGGCCCAGATCGCCGCAAAGGCGATCTCGGCCGGCGTGCGTGGCGCCTGATGCTCAGCATTCCCATGGACCATGTCGGGCGCAGGCAGCGCATGGCGATCCACCTTGCCGCTCGGCATCAAGGGCAGCCGCTCCAGCACTGCAATTCTCAGCGGCACCATGTAATCGGGCAGGACGGCCGACAGCGCCGTCCGCAGCCCCGCCTCTTCCAGTTCATCCGTGCCGCTGACGTAGCCGACCAGTTGTTGGCCGGCGCCGATCTCTCGCGCCACCACGACCGCCGAGCGGACGCCGGGCTGCTCGAGCAGCCGCGCCTCGACCTCGCCGAGCTCGATGCGGAAGCCACGAATCTTGATCTGGTGATCCGCGCGCCCGACGTAGTCGATCGCACCATCGGCCCGCCAGCGCGCCAGATCTCCCGACCGGTAGAGGCGCTCGCCGGCCTCGCCGAAGGGATCGGGAATAAAGCGCTCCGCCGTCAGCTTTCCGCGCCGCCAATAGCACCGCGCCAAACCCGCCCCGCCTATGAACAGCTCGCCGGTCACGCCCGCCGGCACCAGGTTCAGATCCGTGTCGAGGATACGGAGCGTCACGCCGGGAATGGGCCGTCCGATCGGCACGCGCGCCGCACCTTCATCACGACAGGTCCAGTAGGTCGCGTTGATCAAGGCTTCAGTCGGACCGTAGCGATTGTCGAACCGGACGCCGGGGAACGTCGCGAGCACGCGCGTCATTAGGTCGAACGACAGCGCTTCGCCGCCCGCGAACAGGCGCTTGAGCGAGGAGCAGCGCGCTGCGCCGGGCTCGGCCACGAAATGCTCGAGCATCTGGGGCACGAAATGCAGCGTCGTCACGTCATGGGCGATGACGGCCTCCACGAGACGCCGCGGCTCGCGATGCGCGCCCGGAGCCGCGATCGCAAGCCGCGCGCCGGTCGCAAGCGGCCACAGGATTTCCCAGACCGAGACATCGAAGCTGAATGGCGTCTTGTGCAGGAAGGTCTCGCCGGCATCGAGGCGATATTCCGCCTGCATCCAGCCAAGCCGCGCCGCAAGCGCGCGATGAGAACAGGCCACGCCCTTCGGCACGCCGGTCGATCCCGACGTGTACATCACATAGGCCAAGCTGTCCGGATGGAGCGCTGCATCGGGATTGCCAGCGCAGTCTTCGATCCGAGCTTCGTCCTCTCCATCGATGGTCCAGGATTCGGCATTCGCATCCGCGATCACAGACGCCAGATGCGTCAAGAGCCGCTCCTGGGTCAGCACCAACGCTGTTCCGCTGTCACGCAGCATGTGAAGGAGGCGATCGGACGGATAGTCTGGATCGAGCGGCAGATAGGCGCCGCCGGCCTTCAGAACGGCCAGGACGCCGACGACCAGCTCGATGCTTCGCTCGAGCGCCAAGCCGACCAGCCGGTCGCGACCGATCCCATGATCTCGCAGCCGCCACGCCAGGCGATTCGCGCGCGCATTCAGCGCGCCATAACTGATCTCGCGGTCGCCAAAAACCAACGCGACCGACGACGGCGAAGCCTCGGCCCGTGCTTCAATCTGCGCGACGATACTCTCACCAGTCTTCGGAGCCCGCTCAACGCAGCCGCTCCAACCGAGCACCTCCTGGGTCTCGTCGGCATCGAGGCTCTCGAGCACGCCAAGCGGACGAGACCCGTCCTCCACGATCCTGGCCAGCAGCCGCGACAGCGAGGCTTGCAGATGCCTTATCTGATCGTCGTCAAAGCGGCTGCGGTCGTAGCGAAAGCCCAGATTGATGCCGTCGGGCTTGGCGAACACCGCCACCGTCAACGCATAATTGGTGATCGAGACCTGCTCGACCCGGCCGAACCGGCCGCCGCTCTCGCTCTCGCCTCGCAGCGCCTGATCGATCGGGTAGTTCTCGAACACGAGGATATTGTCGAACAGCGCGCGCCCGGAGCGCCCGGCAAGACGTTGGATTTCATAGAGTGGCATCCAGCCGTGTTCGCGCAGATCCATGTTGCGCGACTGGAGCTCGCGTAACCACGCCCCCACCTCCTCTTGCGGGTTTGCCTGATCGACGACGGGCAGCGTGTTGATGAACAGGCCGACCATGTCCTCGGCCCCGCTGATCTCGGTGGGCCGGCCGGAGACCGTCGCGCCGAAACAGACCGCGCGCTGGCCGGTGTGACGACGCAACAACTGCGCCCACGCGCCTTGTACCAGCGTGTTCAGCGTGACGCGCTCGCGCCTGGCGAACGCCTGCAAGCTTGCCGTCAGGTCCGCCGTGAGAAGCATGTCCAGCGAGCCATGGCCGGATGCGCCTTTGACTGCAGGTTCTCCCAGCGTGCCCGCGAGGAGACTGGGCTCATCCAATTCTGCCAACGCGGTGCGCCAGAACGATGTCGACGACTCGCGGTCCTGCTTCTGGAGCCACTCGATATAGTCGCGGTAGCGGCCCCGCACAGCAGGCAGCCGCTCGCCGCGCTCGTGCTGCAAGACCTCGGCCATCAGGCGCGCCGCGCTCCAACCGTCGAGCAGGATATGGTGGTGCGTCCAGATCAGCCAGTGGCGCGCGTCGTCGAGCCTGATCAGCCGGACCCGCTGCAACGGCGCCTGCGACAGGTCGAACGCCCTGGCGCGCTCGGCTTGTGAGACGCGCGCCAACGCGGCCCGGAGCTCTTGATCGTCCATGGCCGCCGCCTGCGTGCGCCAGTCCTCTTCCTCGAACGCCAGATGCGCAGAGCGATAGACCACCTGCTGTGCCGCCCCCGACAGCTCGCGCCACGCAAATCCGGTTCGTAATACCGCATGCCGTGAGCTGACCTCGTGCCAGGCTGCGCGCAGCCTACCAGAATCGAGGCCGCGTATCTCCAGGCCGATCTGGTTGACGTAATTGCCACTCTCGCCATCACGCAGAGCGTGGAACAGCATGCCCTGCTGCATCGGCGACAGCGGATAGATGTCCTCGATCTCGCGACAGTCGATCGTTGCGACCAGCACGTCGAGCTCGGCCTGGTCCAGGTCCGACAACGCGAAGTCCGACGGCGTCACGCCTCGGGCGCCAGCGGTGCAGTGGTCGATCAGCTCGCGCAAGGCTGTAGCATAGTGCTGCGCAAGGAGTTCGATCGTTGCCCGCCGGTAACGCCTGCGGCCATAGCTGAACGACAGGCGCAATTGCCCCTCGCTGACCTGGCCGTTGATGCTCACCCAGCGGCCAAGCGGCGCGCTGTCGCTGCGCGTCGGTCCGAAACTTTCTGGCGCGAGCCGGAACGGCGCGCTCTCGCCCATGCTGGAATCGAACTGACCGAGATAGTTGAAGACGATTCGCGGCTCGGAACTTGTCGCCAGCGCGCTACGCTGCGCCTCGGTGCCGAGATGGCGCAGGACGCCGTAACCTAGCCCGCGGTTGGGAACGGCGCGAAGTTCCTCCTTGACGGACTTGATCAGCGCAGCGTCGTCGCCGGAGCCACCGGCAAGGCGCACCGGAAAAGCCGTGGTGAACCAACCAATGGTGCGGGACACGTCCATGCCTGCGAAGATATCCTCGCGGCCATGCCCTTCGAGTTCGACGATGACATCCTCGATGCCGCTCCAGCGAGACACGGCTCGCGCAAGCGCAGCAAGCAGAAGATCATTCACCTGGGTATGGTAGGCGGACGGCGCCTCCTTCAGGAGGCGTGTCGTCAGTCCCGCGTCGAATGCCAGCAGGATCTCCTCACCCTCGGCAACCCGGTCGACCTCACCATGATCGTCGTCGCAGGGAAACTCGGCATGTGAGCCTCGTTCGAGCCAGTAGCCGAACTCGGCCGCCAGCTCGTCTCTACCGCCATAGGCATGCAACCGCGCGCCCCAGGACGAATAGGGTTCGCTCCGCGCCAACGCAACCGAAGCCGCGCCTTGGCAGAGCTGATCGTACGCAGCCGCAAAATCTTCGAGCAGCACGCGCCATGACACGCCGTCGATGACGAGGTGATGCACCACCACCAGAAGCCGCTGGCTGCCGTCCGCGAGGTCCATACCGACCACCCGCAGCAACGGTCCGGCCAGCGAGAGGCTGGCCTGGGCTTCAGAGGCCACTTTCGTGACTGCGGCAGCATCGCGGATGTTGCTGCGAACCCACATCAGCTCCGACGTTGCCGGCGTTGCGCCATATCTCGCGCGCCAGCCGCCATCGATCTCCTCGAAGCGCAGGCGCAAGGCCGCGTGATGAGCGACGAGACCGGCGAGCGTGCGTTCGACAAGCTCCCAATCGAGCCGCGATTTCGGCATCAACAGGACGGCCTGGTTCCAGTGATGGCGGTCCCCTGCGTCCTCGCCGAAGAACCGCAACTGGATCGGCAGCAGCGGATGATCGCGGCCCTCGACATGGCCTTCGACGACGACATCTTCCGCCTTGCTTTCACGCCGCGCGACGCGCGACAGATCCCGCAAAGTCTGATGCCGGAAGACGTCACGCGGCTCGATCAGCAGTCCCGCCTGACGGGCGCGGCCGACCAATTGCAACGAGATGATGGAATCGCCGCCGAGCTCGAAGAAATTGTCCTCGACACCGATGACGGGCTGACCGAGCAGTTCTGCCCAGATCGTGGCGAGAGCCGCCTCGGTCGGCGAGCGCGGCGCCACGTATGCGGCGGTCTCCAAGAGCGTCCCGGGCGCCGGCAGGGCGTCGCGATCCACCTTGCCATGCGCGGTGAGCGGCAGCCGCTCGAGCCGCACGATGCGGGCCGGCACCATGTAATCGGGCAACTCGTCCGAAAGCGCCGCGCGCATCGCCGCCTCGTCGAACGGCCCATCGCCGGCGACGTAGCCGACCAGCTGGCGATTGACGTCGGATTCGCGGGCAATGACGACAGCCGATTGCACGCCGGCTTGCCGCATCAACCATGCCTCGATCTCACCGAGCTCGATCCGGAAGCCGCGGATCTTAACTTGATGATCGGAGCGGCCGACATATTCGATCACGCCATCGGCACGCCACCGCGCCAGATCGCCGGTGCGATAAAGCCGCGTGCCCGGCGTACCGAACGGATCTGGGACGAAGCGTTCAGCCGTCAGCTCGGCACGCCGCCAGTAGCCGCGCGCAAGTCCCTCGCCGCCGATGAACAGTTCGCCGGTCACGCCGACCGGGACGATATTGAGATCATTGTCCAGAATGTAGGCCGAGCGGCGCCCCACCGGACGGCCGATCGGCGCGTAATTGCCATCGATCTCCTCGCTGGCATCGACTTTCCAGACCAGCGGCGTCACCACGGTTTCGGTCGGGCCATAACCGTTGATCAATGTCCGCGGCTTGAGCGCACGCTTGACCTTGTCGAAGCCGGCCTTGGGCATCGCCTCGCCGCCGAACGAGTAGAGCTCCACCGGCGGTGGATCGCCGCGCCACATCGCGAATTCGGCGAGCTGTTGTAGATAGGCGGGCGGGAAGCCGGCATTGGTGACGCGTTGCCGGCGCAGGACGTCGAGGGTCTGCTCGGCCGACCATAAGTCTGCATCGCGCATCACCAGTGCGGCGCCGCAGGTCAGTGCGGTCCAAAGCCGCTCATGTGCTCCATCGAAGGTGAAGGACAGGAAGTGCAGTTCGCGCGAGTGCCGGTTCATGTCGTAAAGCCCGGCCGTCACCTCGCAATGCATAGCGAACGGGCCGTGCTCGACCGCGACGCCTTTCGGGATACCGGTGGAGCCCGAGGTGTAGATCACATAGGCAAGGCTGGTCGCAGCCAGCCCAATCTCCGGATCGCTTTCGCTCTCCCCCGCGAAGTCGATCCCACCGAGGTGAACGACCTCAATGCCGGGCGGCGCCGGCGTCAGCGCCGAACCATCCGCGTCAACCAGCACGACGCGCGCGCCGGCATCACGCATGGTACCGACCTGCCGCCTCGCTGGATGCTCAGGATCGAGCGGCAGATAGGCGGCACCCGTCTTCAAGATTGCGAGCAGGGCCACGACGAGATGTGGCGAGCGTCGCGCCGAGATGCCGACGAGGTCGGAGGGCCCGACGCCCACGCGCATCAGGTGGTGCGCGAGGCGATTGGCGCGCCGGTTGAGCTCGGCATAGGTAATTTCATCCTCGCCGAAGACCAGCGCCGGCGCATCGGGCGTTTTAGTCGCCAGCCGTGCGACAGTCCGGTGAACCGGCATGAACGGTGTACCGCTCGTTCCACCATCCATATCGTTCCACTGGCGCAGCCTCTCCAGTTCCTCTTCGGAAAGCAGCGCCACATCGGCGATCGATTGCATGTCGTCGGCAACCATCACCTTCAGTATCGTGGTCCAATGCGTGGCAAGGCGCTCGATCGTGGAGGTCTCGAACAGCGCCTTCGCGTAGGTGAAGATCGCGCGGATCTCGCCCGACGGTCCCTCTTCGGTATCGAGCGCGAGATCGAACTTAACCGTGTCAACGTCGGCGTCGATCTTTTCGATCTGAAGGCCGGTCCGATCCGGTGGATTGCCCGACGCCCGACGATGCTGGTGATTGTAAAGGACCTGAAAAAGCGGGTTCTGACTCAGGCTGCGCGCGGGTTGGAGGATCTCGAGTAGTCGCTCGAACGGAAGGTCCTGGTGTTCCTGTGCCTCGATCGTGGCCGCATGGACTTCCGCAATGAAGTCCGCGATCGCCGCTCGGCCGCCGATCTGTGTGCGAAGAACCTGGGTGTTGACGAACAAGCCGATCACGCCACGCGTTTCGTCGCGGTACCGATTGGCGACAGGCACGCCGATGCTGATGTCGGACTGGCCCGTGTAGCGATAGAGCAGCAGCTTAAAACTGGCCAGCATGACGACGAACAGCGTCGTGCAATGCCTCCGCGCCAGAGCACGCAAATCATCGGCCAGCGCCGGATCGAGCGAAATGCGGCGTGCCGACCCCGCAAGGTCCGGGACCGCCGGTCGGGCCCGGTCGATCGGTAGCTGCAGCACGGCCGGATCGGCGAGACGCCTAGTCCAGTAGTCGACCTGCAGCGCGCCATCGACCGCACTCATCCATAGCCGTTGCCATTCGGCGTAGTCGGCGTAATCGATCTCCTGCGCCGGCAGAGCCGGTGTTTCACCACACGCAAACGCCGCGTACAGTTTCCAGAATTCGTCGACCAGTACGCCCATCGACCAACCGTCGGCCACGATATGGTGCAGGCTGACGACGAGAAAGTGGTCGCCTTCATCCAGAGTCATCAACGCCGCGCGCATCAGGGGGCCGGTTTCGAGATCAAACGGCAGCGAAGCTCCCTGCCGCGCCAGCAAGCGCGCCTGCCCTTCGCGGTCATCGCCGTCGAGGGTTAGGTGCCGCAATGCGACCGGTTGCGGATCGCGGACGACTTGTTCGGCTTGATCTCCTTCCTGCTGAAACACTGTGCGAAGCGCACTGTGACGGGCAACGAGCGCATCGAACGCCTGTTGCAGCGCGCGCGGTTTCAGCGTGCCGCGCACGCGCACGGTCGCAGAGATGTTGTAAGCGGCGCTCCCCGGGTCCATCCGCCACAGGAACCAGAGGCGCGATTGCGCAAAGGACAACGGCGCCCGCTTGCGCTCCTGGCGCACGATCGGCAGCATGGCGAGATTGACGCCCTTTGCCGCGAGCTGCGAAAGGAATGCGTGCTGCTTGCCGGCATCGAGGCGCATCAGGCGCCGTGAGATGTCGCGCAGCTGCTGCTTTTGCGTGGTTGCCGTGTCACTCATCGGACAGTTCGACTTCCTTCAACATGTCGAGCATCGCGGCGATGTCGCCGCTCCGCTTGTCGGGTTCGCCCTCCACGTCGAGCGCAGTCGCCATGGTTTCAACGGTCGTCATTTCAAACAGACGGTTGAGCGGCAGGTCGTAGCCGAGATCACGCTTGATGCGGCTGACGAGCTGGACGGCGATGATGGAATCGCCGCCGAGCTCGAAGAAATTGTCGGTGACGCCGATGTCGGGCTGGCGCAGCAGGTCGG
>NZ_LFKY01000020.1:0-10490 GCF_028128965.1 Bradyrhizobium sp. CCBAU 25338 | reverse complement strand
CTCGCGATGGCAATGGAGATTTCACCATCTATCTGCTCAACTATGATGGCAGCCGACTTGTCGATCTCGATCTCGGCAATACGTCCAATGATAACATCCTGTTCATTCGCCATCACGACACGGCCTCCATTTGTGGTCGGTTCGGCTGGAGGTGCAGCGGCGGGACCCTATCCGTAGAATCGAATCAAAAGGCGGATAGCAAAGAACGCCCCCGCAGCTACCACTGCCGTCATGGCTATCGCGAAAGCTATTCTAGCGGCTTGGATGGTGATCTCTTGGCGTTAATTCGAGGGGGCGATCTTGGTGGGCAGATTCACATGCTTCCGCCCCTTACGAGTGACGGTCGCGATGAGGCATTATCGCCGAAGGCGAACTGCGACGCACCTACCAAGATGGTGGGGTATTATGAAGATTTAACGGCCTTGCTGTGGCAATACCATCCGCTCAATCCTGCCTTTTGACATACTGAAGGAACACACCGGGAGGACAATTTGCCTTACACAATCGTCTTTACACAACACCTCCACCCCAGCCACTGACAGTCCTTTCTGCGGCGAGCGGCCACAGGCCTACCGTGGTATTTTGCACCATTGCCGCCATCTCCACCGTTGAGGCCAGCAGTGCCATTCAAGGCCCGGAAAGCTACGGGTCCAACCGCGAAATCGCGATCGGCCACAAACGGTAGTCGTCCGGAATTCCCTCAACCTGAGGATCGCTCTACAGAATTTATCGCGATGGTTATTGGGTTTCGGAATAATGTGGGAAGCGCCAACAAGAATAACGGAGAATGAGGGATATGAGCCTGGAGCGCCAGTACCGAGAGCTAAAGGATTTGCAAGAAAAGGTCCGTCAACGTGAAGGGAAGAATTGGTCCCGGCGGTCCCTCGAAAGGCAGTCGGTGTGGCGAGAGGTTCTTCTCTCAATTCCGGGACACATCACCTCCGAGCCATGCCTGGTGCGTGATCTATCCAGTAGAGGCGCTGGCATTCAGCTTAACGGACTCACGCTTCTGCCGACGGAGTTTTCGCTTTCTTTCGATGGGTTTCGCACCACCTCTCCTTGTCGCCTCACGTGGCGACAGGGAGACTTTATCGGGGTGGCGTTCCAAAACACGGACCGTTATTCAGCCCTCGTGAAGCCAAATACGAAGCCTGTTTTGCGGTAGTAGCGCCTTGCGTCAGCTTCCCGCACCGAGAAAATGAGTAGTTGCTAAATCGCGCAAATTGAGATGAATACGCCCACTGGCTGGAGGCAAAGCCCCAGAGGCCGACTATGCCAAGGACCATTCGTGAACAGCTCGAAGAAGTGGAGCGAGATATCACACTTTACAATGAATTCGCAGAGGCTGAGAAAGCTCGCTTCAAACTTGAGTGTTTCCTTTGGACCGCGGAAGAACGCATCGAATGGCAGGAGACGCAGCGTTCGATTGCCGAGTACCTCAGGGAGCTCCACGACAAGCGCATCTTGCTTGATGAGCTTGAAGAATGACCTAGTGCTTCGCCGCCGTAGGCATACGATGAAGGCGCCAGATTGGCACATGCACGTGAGAGTCGGGCTTGCCAAAATACCTCCCGGCCCGGGGCGCGCGTACGCACGTCTTCCGCTAGGGGAACGAACACTGGTGCTACACAACACGGACAAAAGACACTCAAGTCGTCTTATGGGTCTTTCTGAGACACGCCTTGGCGACTGCTGGCGCAAATTGCGCTAATTAAGGCCGCATTCGCCCGATGAGCCACAGCTCGACTGCGGCTTTGTGCGTCCATTTCCGCGCCAATTTTCCTCGCGTCTTCTGGCCGATTTCTAGCTGGTTCGCAGCGCAGTCAAAGGCCGAAAGTGAAGGTGCGCAGTCCCGCGATCCCGGGCCGCCTCGGCTTTCCCAAAGTACCTTTGCAATCGATGGCCCTCGGCGGCCTCGCGCGGGTCAATCGACCCACGTCGCGCGCCATCCCTTGCGCTCGGCATCAGAGACCACGCGCTGCCGATCCCAGCCGAGCATGTAGCTGAGGATGGGGTGTGTTCGGATCACGCGGCTTGTCGGTCCTAGGACTACAGCAGCGTGGAAGTGCGGCGCATCGATCACGATCATCGGCCGTGCCCTTGTCGGCGCAGGTCTCGTCTAATCCGGCCAGCTCGATCTTGAGCGCTTGGTCCCGGTAGCCGAACGTACTGCACCGGCTGCGCTGGCTGTCGGCATTGAGACCATTGTCAGCAACTTGACGCCGGACGCCGCGACGAAGTGCCTGCAGAGCCCGCGAATTCACTTCGGCACGCGACTTGCTCTCTTTGCCGCATCATCACCAATCGCAGTGCGATGGTCTTCGGGACGGACTCGGCGCGCGTCGGTGTTAGCGTCTGGTCCGCCCCGACGGTTTTGCTGCGCGATAACTTAAGGGCGCTCGGTCGTGGACCGAGAAAATACAGGGACGTGTTGGATGCGATCTGGAGTTCTTCTTTTGGGAGCCACGACAATTGCGCTCGTCGCAACCGATGCAACGAATGCGGCAGACCTCGAGCCAGGAGTGAAACTGCCACCGGCGGCTATATTGGCGGGCACGTCGGCGGCGGCTACGGCCGCACCTCCTTCAGCAATCCCTACGGTCCGTCGATCTATGGCGATGTCGTCGATACCCCAGTGTTCCTCGCCGGTGGCCAGATCGGCTACAATTGGCAGAAGAACGGTTGGGTATTTGGTGTCGAACTGGATGCCAGCGGTGCTGTCTCCGACGGGACAAATACCTGCCTCGCCGCCTCCGGCTTTATTGTGAGCGCAAACTGCAAGGCAGGTCCCAACGTCTTTGCCACCGGGACCGGTCGCGTCGGTTACGCGTTTGGCGCGCTGGGCCACACGCCGGCCTATCTCAAGGGAGGCGTCGCTTGGCAAAACAACCGGGGCGACGTCGTCAACAACTTCGAAGGCGGGTCGCCACAGGAGAAAGCCCACTTCGACTATGGTCGCCTTGGCGCCACCATCGGGCTGGGCGTCGAGCAAGCGCTTACGCCTGCATGGTCGGTGAAAGCTGAGTATGACTATCTGCATTTCGGCGGACCGAGTGTCGCGACTCCTCCGACGGAGCAGAATCCGCCGTTCGCAATTCTTCCGGCGAACACAACGGGCCTCTCCAGCAACTATCACATCGGAAAGATCGGCTTGAACTACCTTTTGGCTCCGACCCATGGACGGCGCAATGGTCGGATGCGCCGCTGTACGCGAAAGCACCCGCCGGTGCGCCGATCCGGTGTAGCCGGTGTAGGCCGCAGGCTGGTTGGTTCATTCCCGTGCCAGCGCTGAGCAGCTTGGGGTTTTCTTTGTGGAACCTGACGAACTCGATCAGGTTTTCGATGCCAAAGTCGCAGAACGCCTGAACACCATCTTCGCCGACGCCATAGACCCACTGGCCGCTCTCTACACGGCTTTTGCGACATGCCGATTCAGACTCTCCGCGAATTATAGCCATCGGAGCACCTACCGGGAATCTGGCAGACTGAACAATCCGCCTCCAGCATTGGTCACGTCAAATGTCGTCCTTAAGTCAGGTCCTTGCGATCAGGGCTACCAAAAGTGGCAGGTGTCCCATATTGGAGATCGTGTTACCCTCTGAAGGTTGATTGAGCTGAGCCGCGAAACCAATCACAACGTTACAGTTCAGAGAGGAGACGTTCAATGGCATCGAGCGTAGCTGAAGACGAGAAACGCCGTACACAGCAAGCGCCGCAAGTGACCCAGGCATCGGCTGCTGGGCCAGGTGGCGCCGCCGAGCACACTAAGCAGTCGACGGCAGCCACGCGCGCTTCATTCGTGTTTGCAGATTGGCAGAAGTCGATCGAAGCAACGACAAACTTCTTCGCGGCGGCTTTGAAAGACGGTTTGAGATTGACTGCTTCCTCTTTGCACGATCACGCCAATTTTCTAAAAGTCGTTGCTGAGGTCAAAACGCCCTCCGAGTTGCTGAAAAGCTATCTGGACTTGGCAGAGCGATCTTGGTCGAGATCGTTCAGTGAAGGCTCGAAGTTGTTGGATAATCTCAAGATACAACAACATCAGCGTTGAGCAGTCGAATCGTGTAGATCATATAAGCGACGACGAGCTTGGGGCAGTCGCCTAGTACTTTCCCAAGATCGTCTGATCGGCCAGTTCTGATGGCAATGCGCCTTCGGTAGAGCAAAGCATTTTCGAGCGGCCGGTGGTCAGCTCATTGTCGCCGTTTGCTGAAAACGGACGCGGGTGTAAGAGCAGGAAGGCCGTCCAGGCATTGGTGCCCGCAATTTGTATTATAAGGCCACGATCGGAGCAGCGACAGCATTGCTTATGTGCCGGTCCGCACCGTGGCTGCAGGCGCACCTTGAAAGAACTCGGAAGCCGCGAGCCAAAGGCCGCTGGCGGCGTGGGTTCCTTGGCATTAGCGCCTCGATTTCTGTCCTGGGCCAGCCATTAGGGATACGCTGAAGCGTTGTGGTGATCATGCGAATGATCGACGTTGTTCATATTCGCAGTCTGCAGCAGTGATGATCACCGCTTTTCATCCGCGAGCTCGCTGATTATGCCGCAAGCCGGATTATGCCGCATGAGCAGTCTTCTTCGCTTCGAGGCTGGCACCCGTTGGTCGCCACGTCGCTGCGCGGGGACCAGGTCGCCGCTGGCATGGCACTGACCAAGCGGCTAGTTCCGAACGACGCAACGCACGTGCCCGCGGCTGCTCGGCAGCTGTGGAGGGGCACCAGCGCAGCATAGCTGGCATAGGAGAGCCAACGGGTTCTTTCATAGCCGTCGGCGTAGACGGCGTTGATGGTCTCGGGCGTTAGATGGCGATGAAAGGCGGACGTTCTCCGTCGACTCGCCACCGAGAAGTCGCCCCGCGGCGGGCGCACGCGGCAGCCTTCTCCCTTGCGTGTTTCATGCAGTGCGTTAGGACCCTAGCTTGCGTCGCTGTAATGGCCCATCAATGGGCACGCCAAGAGCCCGCGGCTGAACTCAGGATCCGATGAACTCTAAAGCTTATCGATCACTATTTGCCTGGAGTTGCGGTTTCCGAAAGGATATCAATGACCTCGAGCTTGGCGTCATACTCCTCGTATGTGCCAAGCATGGGTTCGCCAAGTGCAATATTGTGCACGGGATCGACAATCGAGGGTGAGTCGTAAGTTAGGGAGATGGGTCCAGTAAATTGAACTTGATCGCCAAGCTCGTCGCGTCGCAACGTTCGCGCGGTGCACCATTTGACGAGCTGCGTTACTGCGCCCTTCCCGCGCTCATTGATGGGGGGCAAATGCCGAACCGAGTAGAAATACGTCCGCGCAGAAAACATCTGTTGCGAACTCGAGCTCATGCGCTGGTCCGGTTGAGCGGTAAGAGTCAGCAGGCGCTTGCCAGCTGGACGCTCGAGCGTACCCTGAATTAGGCCACCTTCTCTAATCAGAGTAATGTGCGCCAGCTTTTTTGGAGCACCAAGAACCTCTCGTCCCGAGGCAAGCGCTGCATCATTCGTTGTCACGTAAATGTAAGGAATGTAAAAGCCGGTCTCACCGCCGGGATCACGAACTTGAATTCCTGAATAGCACTCCAAGTACGGCCCCACAGTGCTTGAGGGATAGCTCGCGACCCCCACAACGGCGATTGCAGGGTTTGCTACGGGTACTAATCCCTTCGGTAGTAGAGAGGACACCTCGCTCCCCACGCTGAATACAAGGTTTATGGCTTGGCAGCCGAGAAACGCGCTGCCACGGTCTCTGCTCCCACGGTAGAGAGGCGCATCAAGAGGAATACCTTTTACCTCGGGCATCGCATTCCTCCTCGCTCTTGGAGTGTTTGGACGCAACTGTAGATTCAGCTAACTCATCTCAGCAACAGTGCTCGGTTTTTGAAGCATCCTGAAGAGACTGTGATGATGCAACCTCGATGATGCAACCTCCAATGCAGCTCGGTGATCCCTCGGCTCATAGAGCGCTGATCATGATCGTCTCGCCGACGACGCGTACAGTTCTGCGCGCTGCACCTCAATTCTGTGGTGCAGAATGAGCTTGACGATCGTGCGTTCATTCCCGTGAAGTATGCTCACCGACGATGATGATAACTCGATAGGCCTCTCTATCTGTCGCATGCAACGTCGATGCCAAGCACCTCATTCGGTGTTAGAGGACTCGCTCGGATGAAGATGAGCTATGCGGGAAAGTGGGTGCTGACGGAATGAGATAGGCGGCGTATCGAGGCGGGTGTCGAGCCTGCCAGAACCTCTCGAGGAGAGCGATACGCCATGAACGATACTAGCAACATTGTCCCGCTTCGTCAGCCCGACGAGATCGATGATCCACTGACCAATATCCTGCGCGCCGGAGCGCGGCAGCTTCTTGCACAGGCCGTCGAGGTCGAAGTCGAGACATTTCTTGCCACGGTGAATGATTTGAAGCTTGCCGACGGACGCGCCCGTGTCGTGCGGCATGGTTACGGCCCGACGCGAACGATCCAGACTGGCGTCGGCCCGGTCGAGGTCGCGCGGGCGAAGGTTCGCGACCGTGGAGCGTCCAGCGAAGGCGAACGCATCCGGTTCAGCTCGGCAATCCTGCCGCTGTGGGCGCGGCGAACCAGAAGTCTGGATGCGCTGTTGCCAGTGCTCTATCTGCGCGGCATCTCGACCGGCGACTTCCAGGAGGCGCTGACGGCCCTGCTGGGCAAGGATGCGCCGAACCTGTCGCCGGCGGTGGTGTCCCGGCTGACGGCCGAGTGGCAGGGCGAGTACGAGCGCTGGCAGAGACGCGATCTGTCGGCGCGGCGATACGTGTACGTGTGGGCCGACGGGGTCTTCCTGCAGGCCCGCATGGAAGACCACGGCGAATGTATGCTGGTGCTGATCGGCGCGACGCCGGAAGGCAAGAAGGAACTGATCGGCTTCCAGGTCGGCGTCCGGGAGAGCGCGCAGAGCTGGCGCGAACTCCTGATCGACGTCAAACAGCGCGGATTGCAGATCGCGCCGGAAATTGCCGTCGGCGACGGCGCGCTCGGCTTCTGGAAGGCGCTCGACGAGGTCTTTCCCGGCACACGGCACCAGCGATGTTGGGTACACAAGACCGTCAACGTCCTGGACAAGGTCCCGCTCTCGGTGCAGGCCACCATGAAGAAGGATCTGCGCGAGGTCTATTGGGCGCCGAGCCGGGCGTCCGCCGAAGCGGCGATCGACGTCTTTGCCGAGAAATACTGCGCCAAATACGGCCGGGCGGTCGACTGCCTCGCCAAGGACCGCGACGCGCTGCTGGCCTTCTACGACTTCCCTGCCCAGCATTGGGATCATCTGCGCACGACCAACCCCATCGAAAGCGTGTTCGCGACTGTGCGGCACAGAACCGTGCGGACGAAGGGCTCGTTGTCGCCGACCAGCGCCAAGCTGATGGTGTTCAAGCTGGTGATCACCGCTTCAAAGACCTGGCGGCGGCTCAAAGGCACAAATCAGTTGCCCAAGGTCATCGCAGGTGTCAGATTCAACGACGGCATCGAGGTCATCCACGTGCCGGCAAACCACGCCGCCTGATCGCCTCATCACCCAAAATCCCGCATAGCTCCCGAGCAAGAAGCGAACGCGAAAAGGCGCTTTTATCGGTTCGCTTGGCTGGAGCTCCGAGCTAATTACGCTCTTCATAAGTTTGCCGCTTGGTGCAGGCGGTTCATCGGCAATGCAACGAGCTGCCAGCGAGAATGCCAATCGCGCGCAGCGCGGCGGCCGCTTTCGCGAGTGGTGTAGTCATCTTGACGGTGCCGATTTCGTTGCTGGGCATGGTGTCAATTCGTTGCAGCAGTCGCGCGAAGCTGCTGACTTGTCTGTCCAGAAGAGCGACGTCGACGTAGTCGCCCGGTTCAATACTTAACAGGTACTGCGGCACGGTTACGAGCGCGATGTTTGGGATGCCTTTTAGGTAGAGCGGCTGGCCTTCGCCGAACTGAATGAGCGCGTTTGGGGCCGACACTCTCGGCGCTTGCCCGGTTGTACGCCACTCTGATTCGATAAGCGCCGTCAGCTGCGCGGTGGAGGCGTAGAGCAGTTCGGGTGCGGGGTTGCCTGTCGGCCCGTAGGTGTTTTTGAGGGGATTGTCCCGGTATTCCCGAGCGCCGAGGTGCTCGATCACCAGGCCCGCCACCGCGTGGCGATCTCCCGGGCCACCAGCCCACCATTGTGGGTGATCCCGCAACCAGCGCGAAGTGGCTTGGCCATAGTCAGTGACCGCCGGGATTCGAAGGTGTCCAGCTGTTAACACGAAGATGACGGTGCGTGCCAATGGTTGAGCGACCACCAGGCGCGCGAGTTCGACCAAACCGATGTGGCCGTTCTCCTCGACAATATTTGTACCGTCGCTGTGGCTTACCACGAGCACAGTTTCGTGGGCTGCGCTGTTACCTTCCACGGCCGCCCATATTGTTCGCATGGTGCCGTCTCGGTCGATCACGGCGTCGACGATGAGCATCGCCTGCCTGCCCAGAGAGGCGGCGTCCAACACAAAGTCGGCGTCGTCTCCGGCCACGAAGACCGCTGGAATGTTCTGGTAGGGCAACGTGAACGGTAAGTACTGTCCTTTGGCGTTGCAAGTGCTTATGCCACGCCAGGCGAAGATCACCGCCTCAACGCCAGCTCGTCGAGCACGCGCCAGACCGAGGCCGGCGAACGTGGCAGGCAGCAGCGGCATAGGGGTCTTGCCCCATGCACGCGCCCGATCCCAAGTCTTGACCGCCGCATCAAACGGGAACTCCCGATTTCGGACCTCGACGACCGCAATTCCTCCGCGCGCTTTGCTCCATCGCGGTATTGGACCGCGCAATCTGTACAACTGCTTCTCGGTCCCTAGGGGGCCGGTGGTCCCCGAGTAGGGAAAGACCGAAGAGATCGCTATGTCGCGCCCGTCGATCTTAAGACGCAGACCGTCGGGATTTTCGGCAGCCATGCTCCAGCGATCGAAATGCAAGACGTCCTCGTGAACTCGCATACCGAAGTCGGCCCACTGCTGTTTGACATGCTCTACAAGTTGATCGTGGCTCTTTGAGCCCGAGATTCGGGAGCCAAGGGACTCCAAGTACATCAGCTCGGCGCGGATGGTATCGTGGTCCACGGCGAAGAACTCCATTCTGCGGATTTCGGCAGGGAGAAAGTGCCCCAACAACTAATATCTCTGCTCGGTCCGGAGGAAGTCGCCAGATTCGACGACTTCAGCGCGGCTGGTTCTTATCTGCAAAGGGAACGCATCGGTATCTGCTCACTTCTTTCGTCAAGTCAATTCTTGAATTCGAGCCCTCCGTACCATCAGCGCTCAGGATCCGGAACACACAATAGGCGCGCGTCGAACATGTTTGGCCGCTCCAGCCGTAAGCGTCAGAGTACAACGTGCAGGACGAACTGGCTTCAAATCCTGTGCCAACTACGAGGCGCATCGACATTGCCCTCAGTTGCCACGCCTGGCGCTCAAGCCAATGGTCATCCTTTACGCCAAGCATCGACGCTTTACTCAGCCTTCATTTACGCCAAAGGATTTTCGGTAACATCGCCGGTGATTGGCGGCTGCTCAAGCACCTGAGCAAACCGCCCTAGGAGGTCGATCGACTTCGGCGACATTTCCGCGATGGGACCGGGTACATAGCGTGCGACCAGGTAGGCGCGGCGGCGCTCCTCAGAGTCATCCAGCACAATGGCAGGGTCTCGATTGCTTGCTCCCGTTCCAAAGTGGCGATGATGGTCTGTTGGCGAGTGATTGTAGTCAGACGGTCAGAAGGGACAGAGCGGAACGGCTCGTTCTCCGTCAGGACGCGTGACCAGCGATCGAGACGGTCGCGGCGGATACCGCCGCGATCGCTCACAAGCAGCGCCATAATGCGGATGACGGCCTCGATGAAGCCGCCGGTCGCGATCATCTTAAGCGCAAACTGAACGTCCGGGCGCGACCTCAATTCTTCTCGCGTCATTTGCCTCGCCTGCACTTCGTAGCGATCACTAAAATAGTGCTGCAAAGGAGTGTTCCACATGCTGTGGAACATCAGCTCATACATCATGTCGCGCAGGTCGCGCCAGCAGATCATCGCATGTGCGATATGCTGCACATACAAGGCTTCCGCCAGCAGGAATGGATTATCTACTCTGGCCTTGGCTCGAGACTGGCGAACCTGCTCGCTTATGGACTTGAAGCCAGCCAGCATCAGATTTCGCGAAGACATTAGCGCTCGCGACAGGCGCTCCGGGTGAACACTTCGGCTAGCTTGGGCCGTGAAGGTTGTGACTGCAGCTCTGACGAAGGGGCGGGCGATTGTGTGATAGATCTGTGCCTGAAGTTCAGACGCCCGGTCAACCGCACCGAAAGGGAACTCATCGCGATAGTCGTCGTTCAATGCCCGGATGTCCTTGAAGCTGCGTTCGACTAGTTCAACACTGAAGCTTTTTCGTCCATCATGTTCCAGAGCTGGCTCCGGAAATCTGGACAGGGCGGTAAGTGGAGTTTCTGCCTGACGGCGGGCAAGATTGTCC
>NZ_LFKY01000019.1:0-9211 GCF_028128965.1 Bradyrhizobium sp. CCBAU 25338 | reverse complement strand
CGAGCGCAATCGGCTATCCGCCCAAAGCGACCTGCCCAGGGGCCGTCGCCGGATGCGTACTCTCGTTCACAGCTGGCGAGCCTTCATGCTGCAACTGCTCATGGTCTGTCCGGTCTGGTCTGCAGCCCAAACTCCTCCGGCTCCCAGGCCGGCGGGTTCAATGGATTAGCCGTCCTGACAGGTGATGCCGAGGCTGTCGCAGGTGAGTGCGAATTGCTCTTTTGACTTAGAATCTTCAAAGCAGATCCTGGTGCCGATCTCCGCTCGGTCGGTCCACCAGCCGGCGTTAGCTCCCTTGGCGATGCGGGCAGCTTCGCCTCGTAACAGGTCCAGTCGTTTCCCGACGGCACGAACAATCAGGCAATTCTCCTTGGGCATAAACGTCCTCCAACTGCAATTTGGATTCCGCAAATTGTCGGTACCGAAAAACGTAGAACTTGCGGCGAGGGAAACCGAGCCTGTTGGTGATTAAAAGCAGCCGGCCTGCACGAAGGCCACAGCCATGTTCTCGCTGCGATCCGCGCATGGTCAAAAGACACCGGGTGAAAAGTGTCTAAGTGAAATATACCGGCCAGCCCTGATGGAATGATCCTATCGCGACATTTCTGGCTCGCAATATGATCCATTTCACAATCGGCCGCACCATGCAGGTGGGCGTTCGTGCAAATTACGCTACCACGCTGAGAGCGACCCGGCACGCAACTGCCAAAGCGCAGAGAGCTATGACAACCTGTTTGGGCCTGGTGGCCTCCTGACCCACGGCCGCCTCTAGTTTCACTGACGTACGAGCTTGGATCGCATGCCGATCAGCATTGTGTAGGCAAGTCGTCGCCAAATCAGGTTCATCAGGACTAGCATGGTGGCATCCCCGCGTCTGATGTCGTCCACCTACAACCCTGCCTGTTTCCGGACGACTTCGCCGATGGCGTAAAATGGTTTCGTGCATCGGCGGTGGCCGCGCCAGCCGCTGGCAACGCCAACGGGCAGGCTGGGTGCGCGCCGGCATTTCCGTTCGGCCGGCTGCCCGGCGACGATCCAAGCATCAATCCGCCCATTGTTCCTTTCTCGAGCACAGGCGTCGGGCGCATTGCTCATGAATTCGCCTTGCAATTGTGCCCGTCCACTGTCGTAATGCTATGATTGTCGAGATATTTTTCAGTCCAGTAGTGTTGAGGTCGTGATGAGTATTTCCGATCGGACTTTCGATGCCGCTTTTGCTCTGCACCAACGTATCGTATTTATCGAATGTCAAATTGCTGAATTAGGTGTCCTGCGAAACCGATTAGCGCAAGCTCAGTTGCGCCGCTCGCGGTCAAGGTCGAGTCGTTCAGCTTCCCAGAAACTAGGTCGGCGCCGTAGGTGTAGGTAGCTCTCCGCGCAACCAACCCCGAGTTGCCATCTGCCCCTCGTAAGCCCAAGCTATGGGCAATTCGTGAGTCGGGGGGATTCATGGAACGGCAGCCGTTTGAGAGCATGTCTCTCGAAGAGCTTTGGCGACTCCATACGGTCGTCAATGACATTCTTGCCGCGAGACTCGTGGCCAAGAAGGAAGAGCTTGAACGGCGTTTGGAGCTGCTCAACCGGGAAGACAAGCCTCCCAATTAATAGAATCACCTGATTGGCGGGCCGCTGCCCTTCACACTCACTAGCCTCTGTACTAGCACTTGCAGTGCCGCGCCGATCGTGCGGAACGTGCCAGCGCCGGTCGCAGGAGACGTCCTATAAGCTTTTAGGCGCTCCTGCGGCCCTTCGTTGTTGCTCCGGCGCTCATACCCCGCAATTGGACTGGCAGCCGGGAGCATTGGGGCTGGTAAACAATCCATGCCATGATCGCCAATCAACGACAATCGGCCGAACGCCCTGCTCCGGTAGTTGTACGGAATCAATTTTCACAACGGGGTGTTCTATGGAAAGAACACCGGCGCGATTTAAGTACCAGCCAGTTTCGAGTTTCCCGGGATGGCCGCAGTGGGGGCTGGAACCACGCTGCGGCTTTTCCCATTGTGCAGAGCGCTGAGACGACCCCGACCCGGGGGGCGGGCTTCAACGGGGATATGGGCCGGGGTCGCTCCGCCAGCTTCGGCAAGCCAGCGAAATGCAAACCAAGGTCATCACGGTTCGGTTCGAAGCGCCAAGACGTCTTGCCCGGGCACCAGCAGGCGGACGTAGGTACCGCTCTCATGCAGTTCTAACCAACCCTTCTCGACAGCGTACCTGATGCCAGCGCCGAACTCCGGGCTGCCGCCCTTGAGGGTGTAGAGGAATGGCGCGTTGATCTTCTCGATATGGATGCGGCCGTCCTGGACTGCGTCGATGCTCTTGTCGGGCTCGATCAGCTTGCGCGCCGCGGCCTCCGGATCGAAGCAAGGACGGTCATTGGTCAATTTCAAAAATCTGTCCCCCCAGCCGGAGAATTGTCAGTGAGATATAGGGCGATTCTCAACGAGTGGGGCCATGTCACTTTGGACCGCCCCGGGTTTGCCGGAGGCTCCAACTCCTGAGAGGATGGAGCCATGACAAGCAAGACGACGAACAAGTTGTCACGCGAGGTCCGAGCCCGAGCGGTTCGGATGGTTCTGGATCACGCCAGCGAGCACCCGTCGCGCGCTCGACCAGCGTGCCGATTGCCGAGCTGCCAAGACCGAGGATAAGGTCCCCCTCCCAATGTCCCGGCACTGCTCGATCGGCAGCTTCAGCAGGGCGCTCACAGATCATGATCTCCGGCGAGACAAAGCCCTTGCCTCGCCTGCGTACGCGCGCTCTGGGCATCCGTAACACACGCCCTGTTCGCAAGCAGGCCGTCAGCTCGCGGCGTAGCGCGCCACGACCCTGAACGAAGAGGGCTTGATAGATAGCTTCGTGGCTGATGCGCATCGTCTTGTCGTCCGGGAAGTCGATCGGCAAGCGTCGGGCAATCTGCTCAGGGCTCCAGGCTTTGGCCCATCGCCGATCCTTGCGCCGGCCATGCCGGCGCCCCTTCCACGGAACGGCGGGACCAGGAACGGGAGCGCCGGTCGGGGCTACGACGCCGCCAGCAAGTCTTTCCTCCACATAAGTGCGCAAGGTTGCATTGAGCGCAAGCTTGGTCGGCTTAGGCCGGCGGGCGGATCGATCCGCATGCCATTGGGCAGTTATTGCCCGATACTCCAACCCGCCGCCGCGAGTGGCCGCGTTGCGCCGCAGTTCGCGGGAAACTGTGGAAGCAGCCCGCCCCAGGCGACGTCCAATCTCCTGTATGGAATGGCCCTGCACCTTGAGAAGTGCGATCTCCTCGCGCTCATTCAACGAGAGGTACGCCCGGAGAGCGCCTTTGCCGAAGATCTTAACATCGCTGATGGCATGCCGCCCGCCTTTCGGAATAATCTGCTTCCGATAGGTTGTGACGATCCGGCTTCAAGTGCAGCATCTTCACTGCTTAACCCAGCGGCAATCGCCCGCCAAAATTTATTCTGCTCATCGCGCCCGACAACAGAAGGCCGTCCTGGCGACGGCAATGGGGCTCGTCCTGACCGCGCCGATCTGCGCCTTACAACGTTCATCGCAAGCTCCAAACTCCTGGTGTTGCGACGACCGTTTGAATCCGCTCAATACGTCTCGATCGAGTACACCGAGCGCCTGGCGGAAGCCGGTATCGAACCTTCTGTCGGCAGCGTCGGAGATTCCTATGACAACGCTCTCGCCGAAACCATCAACGGCCTCTACAAGGCCGAGGTAATCTATCGACGCGGGCCATGGCGCAGCTTCGAGGCCGTCGAGTTCGCCACCCTGGAATGGGTCGACTGGTTCAACAACCGCAGGCTCCTGGAGCCCATCGGAAACTCCCGCCGGCCGAAGCCGAGCAACGCTACTACGCCATGCTGGAACAATCCGCCATGGCGGCATAACTTAAACCAAATAGCCTCCGGCAAACCCGGGGCGGTTCACTTCCAGACTGATGTGCCTGTCAGAGCTCGCTCACTCCGGGCGATCTCCTTGGCGATCTTTTTGGCGATCTCTTCCGCTTCCTTTTTTCTCGGCAGGCCGTTGATCGAGCGCCGGCCCGGATTACGTCGACGTGCACAAAAGTCGAGATGCGGATCTCGTAAGGGTGGTTTTCCTCATCAAGACGACGGGTGAAGTGCAATCTTGCTGTTTCTACGGCAAAGTGCGTGAGAGAGCGGACTGCTGAGCCCTCCGAGCCCTCTCGTTCTATTTGAGACCGTGAGACAATCGCCAGTCGTAAACCGGCTAGCGTCCACCGTTAGATTCTTCAAGCACGAGGGCCCGCTCACACGTGCCTATGCAGCCCCCAAAACGCAATAAGCAGAAGGGCCACGGCTCCAATTCCCAGCAGCATGAGAATAGCTTCCAGCATGACGAATCAAGCTCCGCCCGAGCACAGGCTACACCCCGGCGGGAAATTGTCATCACAGGCTGAGCCGCGCGCCCAGATTGAAGGTTCTGCTCAGTTGGCACGCGCGCTCAAATCGACCTATATGCACGGCGGGCGGCTGTCTTTCGCGATCCCATCGTAGCGTGCTCCAAGATGAGCGCGCCGAGCACCGCAATAGCCACTCGTCGCGAACGTTCAACGTCCAGAAGATCGGTGCAGAGAGAGACTAGACTTGGCGAGCCGCAAACTGAAGGCCGAGATGGATCTCGCTGAGCGAAAATTCAGACAGGAGCAGTCGCATCATGACTATCGGCGCAGCGTGGAATTCGGCGGAGCGACGCCGATGATCAGTGGGCCTGAGCCGGCCTTCGCCGCTTTGCCGGCGCGCGTCATGAGCTCATGCAGCTGTCGAACTTGCTGGCCACCAATACCTCATCCGTCGCCAGCGGATATTCGAAGTCAGGCCATCGGGGTAAGCCGCGGCCCATCTTCGTAGCTACTCACCGTAGCTATTTGCGCGACGCCCCTGTTGATCTAAAGAAGTCGATGTCTTATCAGCATCCTGTCGTTGTTGGTGTGGAGGAGCGGATGTCTACCACGTGAATGTGTGTCGACAATGCCCGCTCCGCGCACACGCGGAGCTGCTCTGACCTATTGAGCTCATCAATTCGAACGATTGGTAGTCAGACGTGTGGAGATCAACGGCTGTGGAGTTTACTGGCTTTGGAACGCGGAAGATGGGGGTTGCAACGCCCCGATTATCGCGCCAGCTCTTGGGGATCGGACCGGAGTCCTTGGCATAGAGAGGTCTAGTATTGAGGCTATAGTGGATCTGCCGTATGCGAGCGCCGGACCGCCGTTTGTGACCAGAAGCGGTTATGGGCGCATCGATGCAATGATGCGCCCCGGGGTCGATCGCAAACTGGCCAGCCTAACGCTACCGCACAGCTACTTGTTGTTGCCGACGAAACAATGAAGGCCCGCGGTGAAGCGGGCCTTTGACGGATGGTCGAATGGACCAAGACCTTTATGGTCCCATTCTGGCCGAGGCGGGATGTCCGGGCACCTGGAAGCGTTTGCCGGTGTCTGTGACGTTGCTGCCATCGACCTTCAGTATCGAGAAGTCCTGGGTCAGGTAGTTGCCGACGAGGAGGTACTTCCCGTCAGGCGTGAACACCGCGGCCTCGGGCAAGCCGCCGACCTCGATGTCCCCGGTCTTGCTCACTTTCTTGCCGTCGATTTTGAGCACCGAAATACTGCCGTTCTTTTCGTAGAAGTATGCGTTCTTCATGTTCGAACCGCGCAGAATCACGGCAACCGCGACGTCGCCCTTGGGGCTGACCGCAAGTCCCTCGGGGCCGTCGCCCACCACAACGCGATCGATGATGCGCGGCGGATTGGCCTCTAGATCGATGACGCTCGTGGTATCCACACTTCCATCAGAGGCACCTGCGTTGCCATTGTCCGAGGTCAGGGCGATTTTCCCGCCAGGTGCGGCCGCGACATTGTAGGGCCATTGGCCGGCCGGCAGGTCGATCTTGTTGTACGTCACCTTTTCGCCTGCGATGTCCAGCATGGAGATCTTGTGAGCCGGGAAGCGGGCGACCAAGGCTCGCTTGCCATCGGGGGTGAACGTCACGTGCGACGGACTGTCTGGCATCGCAACGGTGTCTATCATCTTGACGTCTGTGCCATTTACGGAGAGGACGCTGATCGAATTGTCTCCGCGATTGGCGACCAGTGCCATCTTGCCATCTGGACTGAAGCTGAGCCCGGAGGGCTGCTTCCCGCCAGCAAGCGTTGCGGCAAGCTTGGGCGGGCTGGCCTGCAGGTCTACGACGTAGATCTTGTTGTCGAGCACCTGTTTTAGCGCGTCGCCGTCCTTGACGACATCGACGGAGTCGGCAACGAGTGCCACCATTCCGGTGGGATCGATCGCAACGTTCACTGGTGGTCCGACCACCGAGTTCTTGATCGGCAGCGCAGCTATGATCGTTGGGGTTTCAGGAGAGGCCAGATCGACGATGAGAACCTGATCCTTCCCCGGTGCGTACAAAATCGGCTTACCGCTCTCGTCCCAGAGCAGCTTCTCGTCGAGGCCGACGATCATGAGGGGTTTTGCGTACCCAGTGCTAAAGCTCGTACTGAGTAACATGACGGCAGCAAACGATAGTGCTATGGCGCGGTTACGCGACATGTTGACCTCCTCCCAATAATACACCCGCCTCTGATGGGCCAGTCTTGGCAGCTTACGCGGTAAAGCATACGGCCACCAGTGGCGCCTAGTCTGCGCGTGGCCCCTGGCTCCACACGATGCGCCCATTGCCATGTCAACCGGTAACCCGGACGCGGGGCTGGATTAGCGCGACTACCACTCGTGACCTGAAGCCGCCATCGATCGAGAATATCCGGTCAGCGCGAAGTCAATGATTTGACACGAATTCCAACGTGAGTTGGTTGACGACGCCTGCATTCTGTCTCTGCATAGCGTGCGCCGCATTCGGTAACATCACTGTCGCAGGAGCCTCCCTGCACTTTCGCATTTCACTGTAGAAAAACTCGAAACTATTTGGACTCTTATCCGCCGTGGTCATCGACTTTGAATGCTACGACGTCGCAGCCGCTAAGCTTAGCGGACCTAGTACAGTTATATAAATCAGCAGATTCGGCCCGATGAGTTCAACTAAATCGAACCGTTCTTCGTGACGTGCAAGCGACGAACGTAATACCCTTGTCGTTGAACAGTTGATCTAATCTCGTCGCTTACTTTGAGAATTCTTTTTCTGCTCTTGCGCCACTTATTTGCAGAGTAAGCCCCGGGTATCGCGGACCCTGTGCTTAGAACGAGCAAATCGCGCTTCCCATTGCGATAAACATCAAACACTTTTCGCCCTCGCTGAGATTGACAAAGTAAACACGAAGTCTGTTTAGGTCATTCTCATCGATCAGCTTACAACTCCGAACGGCTGTGCGGGTTGCAAATGGGCAACGCTCCGCGACTTTTGCTAGAGAACCTGCCAAACCGGCAAACGCCTGGCGCTGGGGGCTCTCCGCGGTTTACGCCTACAAAATTTGGCGGGTTCGACGGCGCCTCCTACTTGCGCTTTATCTCTGCCATGTCCGCGGCCCGCATCATCAAGCCGCCATCGATGTCGGGTGGCGACCGAAAGTCGGAGAGCTTCGGCACACCGTTACCATCGATAAGGATGTTCTGAGGCTTAATGTCTCGATGATTCCACCCCCGGTTCTGCGCATATTCGCATTTACTTTCGCGCTGATTACAATCAACGTGATTGTTGGCGGCACGAACTAGAAGGCAGCCCCCGCACCAGTGCGGGCCAAGGCAGCGAAAGTGACGGTCGGCCGGTCATGCCAGACAATAAAAACCAACACTATGTCCCGCGATGCCGTCTGAAGCCATTCACGCTCAATGGCGAGGGGCGATCGATCAACCTGTTCAACTTGGCACGCGAGCGAGCCATCCCGAATGCACCGGTCAAGAATCAGTGCTCGCGAGACTATTTCTATGGCGATGATTTGCAGGCGGAAATGCTTCTAGCGAATCTGGAGGGTCGATTTGCCGCCGTTTCTGACAAATTATTGGTGGGCGCCGCTCCGAACGCCGAAGATGCGCATTGGCTGAAGGTCTTTGCGCTCATCCAGTGGCGCAGGACCACAGGTCAACTGGCCGAAATGCGCCGCTACAAGAAAAGCATGGAGAATGTGGCCTATGCGCGAGACCTATCCCAGAAGCCGGACGACTTGGACAATCGCGAGCTCCTCGGCATTTTGATGCGTGCCGGCGCCCGCGCGATCGAGCATGTGCGAGATCTGAAAGTGGCGATCTTTCGGAGCCGAGCCGGCTCGGAATTCATAATTTCCGACAATCCCTCAGTGCTCACCAACCGCATGCACCTTCAACGGATGCGAGATAACCGGTTTGGTTTGTCCTCGCCTGGTGCCATGTTCGTGCTGCCGCTGGCGCCCAGCCCGGCCATGATCGCGTATGACGGGGCGTGCTACACCGTCGATAAGAACGCCGACGGCTTCGTGGAGGCAAAAGACCGCGATGTGGAAGTATTCAACGAGTTCCAGTTCCTGCTCGCGCAAAAGAACGTCTATTACGGTCCAAACGCGAGCGCGCATGGCCTCGCTGACGCGGCAAAGTACGCCGCTGCTGAGATGGAAGAGTGCCGACCAACCACTCGTACTTTCGTCCCCCTCGAGAGTTCTTCAGACACTTTTCGCCTCTCCAAGCCGGGGGAAGAACTAACGGAGCGCAAGATGCTCTTGGAGACCGCCTTCCGGCACCCCTCGCCGTCTGGCTGGCCATCGAAGCTGAAGCTCCGTGAGAAGGTGAAATACCTCGGTGATGGAACGCTCCGGGGGCCGGTTCGCAGGACTGAGTGGCTAAAGAAAAGGTCCGCGCGGAGATGAATGCCAATAAAGCGACGTCCGTAACGGCAGAACTAGTCGGCAGCCCAGTTTCGTAGCTAATCACCGTAGTTATTTGCACGACGCTTCACTACACCGCCAAGAAATGTTGCTTCCACAGTATCTTGCGACCCATGGTGAGGAGGAGTGGATATCCTCTGAAATGCGCCCGTCGCGGGCGCTCTAGCGATCTGCAGCAGCCAGAAGGGTGGCGTCGGGTGTAGCTCCCTAATCTCGCCAGCCAGCGTGCATTTCGGCAAATCGGTTGATCGAACGGAAATATCAAGCATCGTACCAGTGCCATCGCGCTCACAGTTTCGAGAGATCGACTTCTCGTGACGTTGCCCCCAAGTTTTATCCAGACCTGAGTTCGTTCGGGCGGTTGGATGTGCCCATCCGGGCGGT
>NZ_LFKY01000018.1:0-8118 GCF_028128965.1 Bradyrhizobium sp. CCBAU 25338 | reverse complement strand
GAGACTGACGGAAAAATCCCGACGGCATACCCGCCGCAATTTTTCCGTCTTGAATTCACAGAATAATTTGTGCCGCTCCGAATACTGGAGATTCCGCTACCTATCGGTGTCAATCGACTGAATAGCTCTGCATACGTAGCGCAAATCGCCACAGCCAATCTTGGCGCGACGTAGCTTCATTTACCGTCAGAGATCAGGTAGGCGCTGGTTTGCTCGCCCGATGGTCCCCTAACCGTTGCCTTCCGAAGGCAAGTGTCAAGCCGGCATTCCGCAGCTCAATCAATAGAGCGTCGCCCCCCCCCGAATGCGACAGAACCACGAAAATCTCGCCCCGGGTGTGGCCCATCCATTCAAAAAGATGACACGAGATGCCCCCCGTCCACGGCCAATGTCGCCCCGGTCATCCACGCTGAGGCATCGGAGGCAAGAAGTAGAAACGCGCCGTTGAGGTCGGTCGGACTGCCCAGGCGGCGCATTGGAATCCTGTCAATCATCCTTCGACCGGGCTCACTTGCGAAGAACTCTGCGTTCATGTCCGTCCCGATATAGCCTGGGCAGAGAGCGTTGACGCGGATACCATATCGCGCCCATTCCATGGCGAGCAACTTCGTCATCTGGATTAGACCTGCCTTGGAGATGGAATAAGGAGCCACTCCATTCCCCGGATGAAGGCCCAATACGGACGCGATATTCACAATCGCGCCCGGGCGCTTCGCAGAGAGCCAAGCCCGTGCCGCCGCGTTGGACAGGAGCCACGCACCGCGCAAGTTGGTGTCGATAATGCGATCGAAATCCGACGTAGCCACGGAGATTGCCGGCTGCGAGCTGGCTACGCCCGCATTATTGACAAGTATGTCCAAGGGAGGCGCTCGCCCGCTTTCGACGTGTGAGAGGGCCCGTGACACCGAGTCCTCGTCAGCGACATCAAGGACGACTTCGTAGACGGCAGATGATCCTGCCGCCCGTAGTTCGGCAGCAAGCGCGCCGAGGCGATCTATGCGGCGCGCAGCAATCGAGACAGCCGCTCCATAGCGAGCGAGCAGCCGAGCGAAGTGTTCACCCAACCCACTGGAGGCGCCAGTAACAAGCGCATGTTTTCCAGCGATTGAAGCCCCAAGGTCCATCGTCCGTTCCTATCTAATGCTCTGTGGTAGGACCGCCTCGCCCCATTCATCCTCCGGGCCGAGCGTCAGCGACGCACTCATTGCAGCTGCATTGGGACCGATGCGATATTTCTGGTCCTGCGGCAAATACTCCAATTGACCTATGCGGGTGAGAGTAAGGGTGAGACGAGAGACGGTTGATCGCGGCAAGTCGCAGCGGTCGGCGATTTCGCGATTACCGAGCCGTATTGCAGGGCTCGCGAAACAACGCAGCACGTCGAACGCGCGCGACACGACTTGTATGACATCTGTCCTGTCTGCAAGGAACGGTCCTTGCAATTTTTGAGATCGACGCGCCATCTAACACATCCCTAGTTCAAATACGGACGCGGGCCCAACGCCTATAGCGGCACGATCCCGCCAAGCCCTTTCGATTAACGAAGACGGCACAAAAAGCTCATCGATCCGCGTCCCGGAATTCCTGCTCCAATCCCCCACGAACACCGGACAGAATGCCCGCTTCGTGGCAGTGATCCGGATCGAGTGCAATCGAGCCAGAGTAGTTAAGATTGGATACCGCAACACGCAGTCCAGGCACTTTGCCAGCAAGTACTCTTCTCATCTGAAGATCCCATCGCGTTTTGCGCAGAGCTCCAAGCTTGCCGGAAGAGAAGGTGGAATGAAGGGGCAGGCCGAGCGAGCTTTAATGGTCGGGGTTGATCAATCCCAGAAGTTGAGCCGAGGATTTAGCTAGAAGGAATTTTTGGACCTTGCCGCTCGTTGTCAGAGGAAAGTCTTCGACAAATCGAACGTATCTGGGAATTTTATAGTGGGAGATTTTTCCTCTACAAAATTCCTGAACCTCGTGGCCTTTTACATGTGAGCCCGCCCTCAGCTTGATGCACGCACAAAGCTCCTCCCCATACTTGTCGTCCGGCACTCCGACTACGCAGGCACTCTCGATGGCCGGGTGGAGCTGTAGAAACTCTTCTATCTCGCCGCAGGAAATGTTCTCGCCGCCCCTGATAACCATGTCCTTGATGCGCCCGGCGATCTTGCCGTAACCACTTTCGTCGAACATGCCGAGGTCGCCTGTTCGCAACCAGCCTTCCGGATCGATTGTCTTGGATGTCGTTTCAGGATCGCCCCAGTAGCCCAGCATCGTGGAATAGCCTCGAACGAGGATCTCTCCTGCTTCGCCGATTTGAACGATTGTTCCGGTCGGGTCGACAATCTTCGCCTCGATGTGAGGCACAACACGACCAACGGTGGTTACACGGCGTTCCGGTGTGTCCGTTGGCGACGTCACCATGATGGCCGAGCTAGTTTCGGTCATGCCATATCCGTTTACGACGCCTGTCATATTCATCTCGGTCATGACTCGGCGCAAAAGCTCCATCGGGACTACGGCACCGGCAATGATCCCCGTGCGAAGTGACGACAGATCGCGAGGACGCTCTTCGAGGCGGGCCAGCTCGGAGACGAACATCGTTGGCGTGCCATAAAGAGAAGTGCATCGCTCCTCCTCTACCGCGCTCAGCACGCTGTCCGCATCGAAAGCGTCACCAGGATGGACGATCTTCGCGCCCCGCAGCATTGCGAGCAGATTGCCGGTAAGCATGCCAAATATGTGGAATAGAGGAAGCGGCACGCAAATGGCGTCGAGCTCCGAGGTCCCGCAAATTTGTCCCGTGAACCACGCACTATTGAGCAACCCATGGTGACTGAGTATTGCCGCTTTGGGTGCCCCAGTTGTGCCGCTCGTGTACTGAATGTTGATCGGATCAGAAGACTTGAGCCCCCTTGGCCATGCAAAGCCTTCGCTAATTGCCCGTAGACCATTCTCGGCGACATCTTGGAACCGAGTGACGCCGTCATAACACTCGGGCGCCGTGCATATCAAAACGCCCAGTTCAGGCATTACTGCCGAATGAAGTTCACCGGACTGAGACCTGCCGATTTCCGGGATAAGACTTCGGAGCATATCGAGATAGCGGCTGCTCTTGAACGAGTGCGCAAATACCAGTGCCTTGCAACCAACCTTTGTCAGGGCGTACTTGATTTCCGCGGTCCGATAGGCCGGATTAAGATTCACGAGTATCAGGCCAATTTTTGCTGAGGCGTATTGCGTCACCGTCCACTCGACGCAGTTTGGCGCCCAAATTCCAATACGGTCGCCCGGTCGAAGCCCTGCCTGCCATAGACCCGCAGCGAAACCGTCGACCCGACGCTTTAGATCGCGATAACTCCATCGTACCTGTTGATGTCGAACGACGAGCGCAATGTGATCACCATAGCGTTCTGCAACATCGTCGAACGCCGCGCCAATGGTCGCGTCGATCAGAGGCTGCGACTGGTCCCCCTGAAAATGGCTGAGGCGTAACTGAGCGTTGTGTTCCACGACCTTGATCCAGTAGAGGGGATGGAGGGGTTGCGTAAGACTACTTATCAGATATAGTAGCGCTACGCAACCGGCTCGCATACGAGCCGATCAGGGAGGAGAACGATGCGAGCACGAAATTTTGCAGCACTGGCATCTGGGCTAGCCATGTTTGCGTTAAGCCATGGCGATACGTACGCGCAAAGCAAATACGACATCGGCGCCAACGATCACGAGATTAAGATCGGCAACATTCTGGCGTATAGCGGGCCTGTCTCCAGCCTTGGCATAATTGGAAAGATCGAAGCCGCTTACTTCAAAAAAATAAACGACGAAGGAGGCATCAACGGCCGCAAGATCAACTTCATTTCGTATGATGACGCTTATAGCCCACCAAAGACTGTTGAACAGGCCCGCAGGCTCGTCGAGAGCGACGAGGTGCTCTTGATCTTCAATCCCGTTGGCACGCCAACCAACGCAGCGATTCAAAAATACATGAACGCGAAACGCGTACCGCAGCTATTCGTCGGCGGGGGCGCGACACGCTGGAATAACCCTGCAGAGTTTCCCTGGACGATGGGCTTTCAGCCCAACTATCAGACCGAGGGACGTATCTTTGCGAAGTACATCCTAACGACAAAACCTGACGCCAAGATCGGGGTGCTTTACCAGAATGATGACCTCGGCAAGGATTACTTGAAGGGTCTCAAAGAGGGCCTCGGGGCCAAGGCTTCCATGATCGTGGCGGAAGAAAGCTACGAGATATCTGAGCCAGTCATTGATTCACATATTGTGAAGCTGAAGGCGAGTGGAGCAGACGCCTTCATCTCGATCGCATTGCCAAAGGTCGCCGCTCAATCAATTCGTAAGATCTCCGAGTTAGGCTGGAAGCCGCTTTTCATTTTATCGAGCATCGGAGCATCGATCGGTACGGTTATTCGTCCTGCAGGCTTCGAGAATTCTCAAGGGATCATTTCGACCGTTTACTTGAAAGACCCTTCGGACCCGCAATGGGCAAATGATGAAGCGAAGCAAAGATTCGATGCCTTCTTAGCGAAGTATGCGCCCGAGGCAGATAAGAACGACTACTTTGTCGTGTACGCATATGTCATCTCTCAGACGATGGCGAAGGTTCTGCAGCAGTGCGGCGACGACCTGACGCGAGCAAATGTCATGCGACAGGCTTCCAGCTTGAAGGATTTCAAGCCGGACATGCTGCTGCCGGGCATTGCTCTCAACACGAGTCCAACGGATTTTGCACCGATGAAGGATATGCGAACGGCTCGGCTCAAAGGAGAGCGCTGGGAACTCTTCGGTGACATCATGTCAGGTTCGGATACCGGAAACTGACTTAGGCTAGCGCATTATGCAATCATGCCTTAGCTCGGCGAGCGCCCTTCTTCGAAGCAGTCGCAGGAGGGCGCGACTTGCGCGCACGAGGAGCAACCAGGTGGACCTGCTTGACTTCGACGTCTTTGGGCAAAGGTGGCTTGCCGCACGCGACGCAGACTATTTCGACGTGTAGGGGCTGACCACAAGATCTGTGAAGGACCGAAGTCCTTGTGGCGTGCTTTTGGAGACCGCGAAGGCCCCAATCGTGAAGGGTTAGTAGGACGGGGCAAATCGCCTTGCCGCTCTCACTTAACCGGTATTCGTGCCGAGGCGGTCGAGATTGATATTCGAGCCGATCCAGCAATCCGCGCTCGACGAAATGGTTCAGCCGCGCTGTAAGCGTCGTTCTCGCGATACCTAAAATGCTGTGGAAGTGTTCAAATTTGGTAACCCCGGCCAAGGCCAACCATAAGACGAAGAAGCCCCAGCGGTCACCAATGACAGATAATGTTCGGCTGACGGATGTTGGCCGCCCTGCGGTGTACAACTCCGGGCGCGACGAGACCCTGACTTGGGCGGCATCCTTGCGAACAGTCTCGGCAATATTGCCGAGGTTAATTTGAATATCCTCCGCGTTTACTTCCCGTTTGCAAGCTGAGCAAATCGCCTTCGGACGCAGCACACGACCGCATGTTTTGTGCGACAGGATGACGGGAGGACCATCCTTCCCGGCGAGCCAGTCGTCACCCCACTTCATCAGCGACAGGGCGTACGGGTAAGTATCAAGCCCGCGCGCCGTGAGGCGATATTCATGGATATCGGAACGATCAAGCAGCCTTTTCCTTTCCAGTAGACCAAACTCGACAAGCAACGACAGACGGTCGGTCAACGTGTTCTTGGCAATGTTCAAGTTGCGTTGAAAGTCACCAAATCGGCGAACCCCAAAGAAGGCTTCCTGCTGGATCAGGAAACTCCAGGGATCGCCAATCGCCCGCAAGGCACTATCCAACGGAGAGGTTTCGTCAGCCATCTGGGGGTGGGATCGTGATTCTACGTTTGTCATTCGGATGTCGTTGCTAGCAGAAGCGGGCACGGATCGCACGTTTTTCCTGCCGTTTCTGTCGTTGCGAAGCTTTGGCGTGGCGCGCCACAGGGCCGCGCTGGCCTTGTAGACCGCTATCGGGCGCCCGCTGATTGGAGACGGCCGCCTGCCCGGCACGCCGATGCAACGGCGCTTGTGGTGGACCGCCGCGGTCTGGCAGGAAAGCGACCGTCGCAGAAATACAGTTGCGTAGCGCTACTAACTCATGTATCAATACCTCGTTAGTAGCGTTACGCAACCATCAATCAACAGGAGACCTCCCTTGTCACAGTACAAGCACATCATCTTCAAGCGCGAAGGAACAACCACTCGGATTACTTTCAACAGACCTCAAGCCCACAACGCTCTTGATCGCGAGATGTCCGAAGAACTTTCGAACGCCGTTCGCGCGGTCAAGAAGGATCGGGAATGCCGGTTTCTCGTGTTCCAGGGCGCGGGAGATACGTTCTGTGCTGGTGATGACATCAAGGACTTTTTGACCTGGAATGACGAAGATCCGTACTGGCAGTGCCGTCAGTACCAGGAAACGGCGCAGACGATCGAAGATCTCACCTGCATCACGATCGCAGCCGTCGACGGGGTTTGCACGGGCGGAGGCCTCGAGCTCACCTTGACCTGCGACTTCGTGATCGCGACCGATCGAAGCCGGTGGGGCATGCCGGAGATCGACTGGGATATCACGCCAGGCTGGGGCGGCGTGACGCGGCTGCAGAAATTTGCTGGCCGCCGCAAGACCAAGGAATGGAATCTGATCGGTCAATTGTTCGATGCCAAGACCGCGGAGCGGTATGATCTGATCAATCGAATCTGCAAGCCGGCTGATCTCAACAAGGAAGTCGACGCGTTGATCGCGGTTGTCGCGGCGAAGAATCCCGTGACACTCCGTCGATCGAAGTTTGTCCTCAACAAGAGTGCTGACCTTCCGGTGCCGGCGGCTATGGCGTTCGAAGTTCCCCTACAACCGTTTGATAGCAAGCCCGGGCGCTTCGCTACGGAGGGCATGGAGGATTTCGCTAAGCGCGAGACCCGCAGCGCGCGTCGCAAGGTTTCCAAGACGTTCTGGCAAGAGTGACAATGCGCCGCGCTCAGCAAGCGGCGCAGACATTTGACAGAATGACAGAGGGCGCCTCGACATGCCCTCTGTTCGCACATTATCGAGATCGGCGAAGAGCAAACGTACGTCTCCGAATTAGAAGTGTCTCCTTCAACAGTTAGGTGATCAGGTGAGCGCAATAAGAATTCGCGAATGGCTTCACGCCAATATCTGTGTGAGCGATCTAGAGCGCAGCATTGCGTTTTACGAAATGCTAGGATTCGAAAAGTTCGACGACAACGTTTTCGAGCAGGGCGCGGGCGTCTGGGCAGGACTTGGATTGCCGGAGGGCAGGCGCTTTCGGGCCGCATTCATGAGGATATCGGGCGGCCGACCGCGCCCATTCTTGGATATCATACAGTTCATCGATCCACCGACAACCGGCGAGGCATATCCAACTCTTCATAACATCGGTATCGGTCGGCTTTGCTTTGAGGTCGACAACCTTTTCGAGGTCGCAAAAGTCTTGGAAGAAAACAAGGTCCCTTTTGTTGGACCTATCTCGCGCTACGAGACCGCCAAAGGCGTGCGGTCGCACGGGATCGATTGCCTGTTCCTATGTTTTAAAGATCCAGATGGAACTGTGCTCGAATACATCCAATTTGAGCGCAGAAAAAATGTGCCAGACTGGCGTACCTAAGGACCGAAATGACAGGCTCGCTATGCGCCAAAACTTATCCGAGCTCGAGACTGGAGCCCCCCGCCCTTCTGTACGCTGAAGCCCGCTGCAGTACTCCGTCAGGACAATCGTTGTGGATTGAAGACCTCGACCGCGATAAGTCCAAGCACGACTTCGATCAGCGTCCTCGATACGAAGGAATCGACAATCTTCTCCAGACTACGCCAGACCGCGCGATATCCGCCCGCCGCCCTACTCCCACTCAATGATTTAGGAAGACGTTTTCGCGTTGATTTCCAAGCACAAATTCTCAAAGCTGACGGTCTAATGCCGACGGTATACCCGCCCGAATTCTTCGGTCCCTTGAGTTCACAGGAAAATTTCCGAAGCTCTGAGGGTTGGCAGGTTCAGCAAGTATCGTGACCTTGCCCCTCGGGCTTAATCCAGCTTGAAGTTCGTTCTGGCTCCAACGAGGACCAGAGCATGAAG
>NZ_LFKY01000017.1:0-4634 GCF_028128965.1 Bradyrhizobium sp. CCBAU 25338 | reverse complement strand
GTCCAAATCCGGTTCAGCGCAGGTACGCCTGACTCAACTAGGCTGCTTCTGATTCTGACACCGCAGGAACGGTCAAGATTGGAGCAAGATGGGTGCAGCCCCTCCTCTCCGACACCCTTATTGTATTCCTGATTGATCGAACTATGCGCCGCCATAGCGCGTGCGGCGGAACCTCATGTGTAACGAGGAAGATTTCCTATCGCGTACTCGGAAGGCTTCACCTTGACGATTGTTCCACCAGGCAACTCGCCAACCGGTGTTATATCGTGGAAGTGGACGGACAACCAGGCGGCCGTCATCGACACAGCCTGTATGGCTGAGCCATGAGCACTGAACTCCGAGAGGCATCGAAACCGGGTTTCCGTCTGGGACTCGAGCTCAGGCAATTCTTCCAGAAGCTTTCAAATGGCTTCACGCATCCCGTTCTTGCTCATCGCTGGAGCACGAAGCGAAGATCTCGGTTTCTCTCTTTGGTCTGCGCCGCAGTCGTATTGGCGCTTATTTTGCTGTTCTGTGTTCGGTTAGGTTTCGATCATGCGACAGCGGCCTTTGCACTTCTCGTCGTCATAGCCATTCTGAGCTATCGCGCCGGCTTCTCGACGTCCTTTGCATTCTTAGTGGTGGCGTATCTTTGCCTCAGCTACTTCATTGTGGATCCTGCCTTCAGCTTTCGTGTGGGCAATCCCCAGCATGCGGTGCTTCTTGCCACATTTCTGATCAGCTCGCTGTTCGTCTCCAGCCTGATCTGGCGTATCCAGACCCTCGATTCAATGCATCTCGAGCAAGCTCGGTTGCTCGACCTCACTACGGACGCCGTGATTGTCCGCGACTCGGAAGATGTCATTACCTACTGGAATCGGGGCGCTGAAGCGCTCTACGGCTGGCGGCGCGAGGAGGCCATCGGCAAAGTCGAACATCTCCTCTTGAAAACTGAATTCCCAGAACCCATCCACAATCTAAGGCAGATGCTCGCCCTGACAGGACGGTGGGAGGGCGAACTGGTCCATACCACTCGCAGCGGCGCGAGGATTCTCGTACTAAGCCGCTGGTCGAGCCGACACGAGCAGCCAGATACATCCGGTACAATTGCATGCAATACCGACGTTACGCAGCGTCGTGCAGCTGAGAAGGCCGCACGCCAGAGCCAAGCCGCCTACATTGCCGAAGCTCAAAAGCTTAGTAAGACTGGCAGCTTTGGCTGGAACATCGCGACCAATCATCTCGTATGGTCTGCAGAAACATTCCGAATATTCGAACTGCCGTCGCTGTCGATGCCCACGATGGACTTCGTCTTCCAACGCATCCACCCTGATGACCTCAACGCAGTCCGCACTGCCGTCACCGACGCGCAGGAAAGCGGGAACGGCTTCTCTCTGGAACATCGGCTGCTGATGCCGGACGGAACGGTCAAATTCCTAAGGTTGAAAGCCCATCCAATGACTAACCCGGACAGCCCCCCGGAGTTTGTCGGCGTGGTAATGGACATTAGCGAGCAAAAGCGCGCTCATGTAGAACTCGTCAAGAGCGAACAACGTTATCGGCAGCTTTTCTCGCGTATGCCGATCGCTCTTCGGCAACTCGATGCCACCAAACTCGTTCAAATCTTCCGGCAATTGCGCCAGGACGGCGTCACCGATCTCGGCCCCTATTTCGAGGCAAATCCCGGATTCCTCCAGACGTGCATGGAAGCCCTCACCTTTCGCGAGGCAAACGAGCACGCAATCCAGATGTTCGGCGGTAACGCCAGCGAAAGCTCACCCGTCTCTCTGGTCCGTACCTGGGAGGCCCGTCCCGATACGTTCCGACGCGCAATGGAGTCCCGCTTTCGCGGCGAGCCCAGCTTCGAGGAGGAAACCAAGATGGTCACCTGGGACGGTCGGGTGATCGACGTCCTCTTTATCACCGCCCGGGTTGGCAGGGTCCACGACTATGAAATGAGCTTGGTCGGAACAATCGACATCTCGGAGCGCATCCGCGCGCAGGACTCTTTGCGGAAGCTGCAGGCGGACTTTGCGCATGCCGCGCGCGTCTCGATGCTTGGCGAGTTAACGGCTTCCATTGCTCATGAGATCAATCAGCCGCTCGCCGTAATATCGACCTCTGGAAGCGCCGGCCTGCGGTGGCTCGACCGGCCTCAACCGGCCCTGGACGAAGTGCGGTCATCGATCGGAGCAATTTTGGCGAGCTCCCAAAGGGCCGCTAACATTGTTGCACGAGTTCGCGCGATGGCCGCCGGCCAATCAACAGCCAGATCGCTAGTACTTGTGGACGAAGTCATCGCAGAGGCGCTGCTATTTCTGCAGCATGAAATCCAAATGCAGCGTGTTACTATGACGTTCCATAAGAATGCGTCGTCAGTACGCGCGCTCTGTGACCGAACACAGCTGCAACAGATCATCGTCAATCTTGCGATGAACGCGATGCAGGCCATGGAAGGCGCCGGAATCCGGTCTCGTCGGATAATCATCACGTCTGGATGCCCGAGCCCCGGACGAATTCTGCTGCGTATTTGAAGATAATGGACCCGGGATCAAGTCCGCGCATCTCGATCGCCTGTTCGATAGCTTCTTCACGACCAAAGACAATGGAATGGGCATGGGGTTGGCAATCTGCAGGTCCATTGTCGAATCTCACGGCGGTCGGATCACCGCGGAGAGTGGCGGAGAAGGACGTGGGGCGATCTTTCGCTTCACCCTGCCCGTTTCAACCGGGTCCTCTCCTTCAAACTGAAACTGTTTAGGAGTGAACGGATGCTGGCACCGAAGCAATATTGGATCTCATTCATCGCTCTTGTCGTACTGATGGCTGCCACGAGATGCGCGAATGCCGAAAAGCAATACGACGCCGGCGCGAGTGACTTCGAGATAAGGATAGGCAATATCATGCCCTACAGCGGGCCCGCGTCCGCTTATGGGATCATTGGAAGGACGATGACGGCCTTCTTTCAAATGGTGAATGACAACGGCGGTATTAATGGCCGTCGCATCAACTTCATTTCCTACGATGACGCCTACAGCCCGTCAAAAACCATGGAGCAGGCGCGACGCTTGGTGGAAGACGATGAGGTTCTTGCCATCTTCGCGCCGTTCGGCACCGCAAGCAACGCCGCCATTCAGCGCTACATGAATAACAAGCGTGTCCCACAGCTATTTGTAATATCTGGCGCCTCCCGCTGGGGCGACCCCGGGCAATTTCCTTGGACCATAGGCTGGCAGCCAACTTACCGTGCGGAGGCGCGCGTCTACGCGAACTATATCTTATCCAATCATCCAAATGCCCGTATCGGGATCATCTACCAGAATGACGATTTTGGAAGGGAGTACCTTCGCGGACTTGAAGACGTCTTCAAGGATAGGTTTTCCAAAATGGTGATCGCAGCTGCACATTACGAGGTCGGCACGCCGACCGTGGATTCTCAAGTCGTTGCGATCAAGTCAAGCGCGCCGGACGTTTTCATCAACGTTGCAACGCCCAAATATGCTGCCCAGGTCATCCGGAAATTGGGCGAACTCAATTGGCGGCCAATACACATCCTCACGAATGTATCCGTATCGATCGGCGCGGTACTAAGGCCCGCCGGTTTGCAGAACTCTAATGGTATTCTCAGCGCTGGCTATCAGATGGATGTGACGGACGCCCAGTGGGCCCGACAGCCTGGCATGCGGAGTTTTCGAAGTTTCCTGGATAAATACTATCCCGAGGTCGACCGAACTGAGAGCGGCCCGCTGATCGCGTATAATATGGGCACGGCGCTTGTTGAAGTCATCAAACGTTGTGGCGACGATCTGAGCCGCCTGAACATCATGAAGACCGCCTCCGACCTCGACCTCGAAATCGGCGGTTACATTCCTGGCGTCCGTATAAGGACATCGCCGACTGACTTTTTTCCGATTGAGCAACTACAGATGATGCGGTTCAACGGCGCCCAGTGGGACTTGTTCGGCCCCCTCGTTGGCGGGGAGGAAAGTCCGTTAACAGCATCGAAATAAGTGCAGGGCTTGTGATGTTGTCGGCCTATTTCGAGTAGAACCCGCCGCGATCCATTTAGGCGCGTCGCTGGAGGACCTAGGCGGCTCCGTTCCCCTGAATGCTCGCCAAATGTGCACGCGCACCGATTGGAGGAGCGGTGATCTTCGGCGCAAGTCACTGATTTTGCTGTGGAGTTCGAACGACTGCGAACAGTGGAGGACAATATACTGGCGGAAGGGGTGGGATTCGAACCCACGGTACCCTTGCGGGCACGCCGGTTTTCAAGACCGGTGCCTTAAACCACTCGGCCACCCTTCCCTGTCAGCGGGCTCAAGCACTTAGCTAATGGTGGCGTTGAACGCAAGGCGACCGAATTGAATTTGGCGATCATCTGGGCCCAACATGCTCAAATGCTCAAGCTCCGAGGATGCCCGTTCCCAAGGCGTTCGGGGTCTCCGACCGACATCTTGTCGTCCTTCTTCAAAACTCCTCGAAGCAAGCAGCGGGCGAACCTGTGGGTTGGGAACGGACAGGTGAATGCGGGCGGACTTCTCTTCCTGGACGACGGGCAAATGCGTCCGCTCGGTCGCCGCTATTGACGTTGCCCCCAAGTTTTATCCAGACCTGAGTTCGTTCGGGCGGTTGGATGTGCCCATCCGGGCGGT
>NZ_LFKY01000016.1:0-1800 GCF_028128965.1 Bradyrhizobium sp. CCBAU 25338 | reverse complement strand
GACGTCGAAATTGCCCGACGCGAGCTCGCGCATCGCCTTGCACATCGCGATCATCGGCCGCGAGATGCCGTTGCCGAGCCACAAGGCCAGCACGGTGCCCACGGCCAGCCCGCCCAGCGCCAGCATCAGCATCAGCTGCTCGGTTTCCACGATGGTGGAATTGGCGCTCGCCTCGATGCGTTGCTGGTCGGCGGTCAGATCCGAACGCAGCTCGGCCGAGAGCTTGAGGATGGTCGCGGCCGTCTTCGTCATCTCGCCGTTCAGCTTGACGATGACCTTCACGTTCTCATTCAGCTTTGCGAACGAGGTGCGGTACTGCTTCAAGAGATCGCCGATCTCCTTGACGCGATCCGTGATCTTCTGGTCATTCGCGTAGATGGAGACCAGCAGCGTCTCGAGGAACTTGATGCGGGCGATCACGCCGTCGGCGGTCTTCGGCTCCGGCTTGGCCACGAATGCGCCGACCGAGGTGGAGACCGCCAGATATTGCGAGGTGACGTCCTTGGCCGTGGTCTGGACCGAGTTCAGGCCCGCCAGAGCTGCGGTGTCGGCGAGATCGTCGAATTTGAAGCGGATCTTGTTGCCGACACTGTTGAGTTCGTCGGCCGCGATCTTGTTGTTCTCGCGCGTCAGCGTGATGATCTCGCCGAAGACTTTCGTAAAGTTCTGGAACTCGGTCTCGAGCTTGCCGACCTGCTCACGGCGGGCGGCGCCGGTCGTCGCCGTCATCGACTTGGCGATCGCGCTCTTCAGATTGCCTTCAGCGGCCTTGGCTGCGGTCTCATCATCGGCCGCGCCGGTCAGGGTATAGGCCCGCGCCAGCCCCTGATAGGCGACCAGCTCGCGATCGACCGTCCGCGCCAGATCGGCTTCCGATACGCTGGTGCGGTAGGACGCCACGGCGCCTGCGATTCGCTCGAAGCCGAAATAGGCGAACGCCATGCTGACGGCGAGAATGGCTAGCACCGCCCCAAAGCCGAGGATGATTTTTGCGCGAAAGCGCAGCGTTGGCAGCTTCGATTTGCTCGACTTCGACTTGACCGACATTCCCCCACCCCATTCCATTCGCGGAAAACCAGGCGCATCCCGGAAGCAGCCCGCTTCCCGGCTCTTCTGCACGTTACGGGGCAAAGGATAAGCTGTGGTAAATTTGTGGCGCCGCAACTGGCGGTTAGGCGACCCAGGGAATCGTTAAGGCAGGCTTTCTGGCGCCGTTACAAATCGATTGCCGCGCCAATCTCTGCTGTCATCCCGGACAAGCGCGCGCCTGGGGACGCGCTTGTCCGGGACGACGGCGGAGTGTGGGCGACGGCGCGGACCTCGGAGGCCGCGAACCTACGCCGCCCTTATATTCGCCATGAAGCGGTCGAGCTCGGCGCGCAGGCGGGTGCTTTCGCTCGACAGGGTCTTGGCCGAATTCAGCACCTCTTCCGAGGCCGAGCCGGTCTCGGCGGCGCCGCGGTTGACCTCGCCGATATCGGTGGCGGCCGTCTGCGTGCCTTGCGCGACCGTCTGGACGCTGCGGGCGATCTCCTGGGTGGCGGCGCCCTGCTGCTCGACCGCGCTCGCGATCGACGTCGAGATCGACGAGATCTGGCCGATGGTCGCGCCGATCTCCTTGATCGCGGCGACCGATTCGGCCGTGGCGCCCTGCATGCCCGCGATGTGCGAGGAGATCTCGTCCGTCGCCTTCGCCGTCTGGCTCGCCAGCGATTTCACTTCGCTCGCAACCACCGCAAAGCCGCGGCCGGCCTCACCCGCGCGGGCCGCCTCGATGGTGGCGTTGAGCGCGAGAAGGTT
>NZ_LFKY01000015.1:0-1794 GCF_028128965.1 Bradyrhizobium sp. CCBAU 25338 | reverse complement strand
GGCCTGACCGGTTGTAATTCAGCGGCCAAAACAGCGGCGCGGCCCATTCGGCGGCAGCTCACAGCTTGGCTCGGGGCCTCACATGGGCCCCGAGCCTGTATTCGAGTGGCCCACCTTCCATTTTCCGATAGGCCGGTAAGAATGCGGAGCATTGCTCCGCATTGCCTCCGTAGGAATGCGGAGTATGGCTAATGGTTTCATCATAAGTCGCGCGCATAAAAACAGGGCCGAACTTCGTGCGCAACTCGGGGAGCTGTGCGTGCGATGAGCAATTGGTGCACCGGCAGGCTTGGGGTTTCTGATGTCCTGGATCAATAATCTGCGCATATCCATCAAGGTTTCTGCGGTGTTTGCCGCGATCTGCCTGGTCGTCGCTGGCAGCACCGGGGCGATCTACAATTCGCTGAGCGTGATGAATTCGACGGCAAGAATGACCGTTCATACCTACGAGGTGCTTGAGCAGCTTTCCGGCCTTGTCAGCGCCATGGTCAATCAGGAAACCGGTGTTCGCGGCTATCTCGTGTCGGGCGATGCCGGCTTTCTCGCCCCCTATGAGGCCGGACAAAAGCAGTTTCAGGCGGCGGCGGCCAAGGTCGGCAGCCTGACCTCGGATAACGCGACGCAGCAGAAGCGCCTTGATCAAGTCAAGGCGTTCGCCAGTGACTGGGCGACCAACATCGCGCAGCGCGAAATCGCGCTGATGAAGGATCCGGCAACTCAGGCAAAGGCCCGCGAGCTCGAAGCATCCGGCGCCGGCAAGAAAGCGATGGATGGCTTGCGCGGCGTGGTGCAGGAGATGGACAAGGAAGAGCGGTCGCTGTTGTCGGTGCGGGCAGCGGCCTCCGACGCCGCGTCAGGCAATGCAACTCTGTCCATGCTGATCGGCGGCCTCGTCACCCTTCTGCTATCGCTTGTGGGCGCCTTCGGCGTTGCGTTCGCGGTTACCCGCCCAATCCAGCGTATCACCACGGAGATGGGGATTCTTGCGCAGGGTGACACATCGGTGGTCGTATCGGGCACCGAACGCAAGGACGAGATCGGCGCGATGGCCCAGGCGGTCCAGGTATTCAAGACCAATGCGATCGAGGTCGAGCGGTTGAAGGCGGAACAGGTCGAAGCCGAGCGACGGAATGCGGAGCAACGCAAGCAAGACATGATCAGGCTCGCAGACGATTTCGAAGGCGCTGTCGGTCAGATCATCGGAACGGTCTCGTCCGCCTCGACGCAGCTCGAGGCGTCGGCCTCCACCCTTACGGGTACGGCCGAACGCTCGCAGCAATTGGCGACCACGGTGGCCTCCGCTTCGGAGGAAGCCTCGACCAACGTGCAATCGGTCGCCTCGGCGACGGAGGAGATGGCTTCGTCGGTCGGCGAGATCAGCCGTCAGGTGCAGGAATCGGCGCGGATGGCAGGCGATGCCGTCGGTCAGGCTCGCGCCACCACCGAACGCGTCAGCGAGCTCTCCAAGGCCGCCTCGCGCATCGGCGACGTCGTCGAGCTGATCAACACCATCGCCGGCCAGACCAATCTGCTTGCGCTGAATGCCACCATCGAAGCCGCGCGTGCCGGCGAAGCCGGCCGTGGCTTCGCCGTGGTCGCTTCCGAGGTGAAGGCGCTCGCCGAGCAGACCGCGAAGGCGACCGGGGAGATCGGCCAGCAGATTTCCGGCATCCAGGCCGCGACCAACGACTCGGTCGGCGCCATCAAGGAGATCTCCTCGACCATCGAGCGTCTGTCGGAGATCTCGTCGGCGATCGCGGCGGCGGTGGAAGAGCAGGGTGCGGCGACGCAGGA
>NZ_LFKY01000014.1:0-1735 GCF_028128965.1 Bradyrhizobium sp. CCBAU 25338 | reverse complement strand
CAAGGACCCGCTCACCCACATGGTGCGCAACTCCGCCGATCATGGCCTCGAGACCCCCGCCGAGCGGCTGGCTGGCGGCAAGGGCGAGCAGGGCACCATTCGCCTGTCCGCCTATCACGAGGGCGGCCACATCATCATCTGCATCGCCGACAACGGCCGCGGCCTCAACACCGAGAAGATCAAGGCCAAGGCCATCTCCTCCGGTCTCGTCACCGAGGCTGAGCTGGAGAAGATGAGCGAAGCCCAGATCCACAAGTTCATCTTCGCGCCGGGCTTCTCGACCGCGGCCGCCGTCACCTCGGTGTCGGGGCGCGGCGTCGGCATGGACGTGGTGCGCACCAATATCGACCAGATCGGCGGCACCATCGACATCAAGAGCGTGGCCGGCGAAGGCTCGAGCGTCACCATCAAGATCCCGCTGACGCTCGCCATCGTCTCGGCCCTGATCGTGGAAGCCGCCGGCGACCGCTTCGCCATCCCGCAGCTCTCGGTGGTGGAATTGGTGCGGGCCCGCGCCAACTCCGAGCACCGCATCGAGCGCATCAAGGACACCGCGGTCCTCAGGCTCCGCAACAAGCTGTTGCCGCTGATCCACCTGAAGAAGCTGCTCAAGATCGACGACGGCGCGGCCTCCGACCCCGAGAACGGCTTCATCGTGGTGACCCAGGTCGGCAGCCAGACCTTCGGCATCGTGGTCGACGGCGTGTTCCACACCGAGGAGATCGTGGTCAAGCCGATGTCGACCAAGCTGCGTCACATCGACATGTTCTCCGGCAACACCATTCTGGGCGATGGCGCGGTGATCATGATCATCGATCCCAACGGCATTGCGAAGGCGCTCGGCGCCGCCGGCTCCTCGGCCCATGACATGGGCGACGAAGCGGCCGGCCATCACATCGGATCGGGCGAGCAGACCACCTCGCTGCTGGTGTTCCGCGCTGGCTCGTCCCAGCCCAAGGCGGTCCCGCTCGGGCTCGTCACCCGCCTGGAAGAGCTCCCCGCAGACAAGATCGAGTTCAGCAACGGCCGCTACATGGTGCAGTACCGCGAGCAGCTGATGCCGCTGGTGGCCATGGAAGGCGTCACCATTGCCAGCCAGGGCGTCCAGCCGATCCTGGTGTTCGCCGACGACGGCCGCTCCATGGGCCTCGTCGTCGACGAGATCATCGACATCGTCGAGGAACGGCTCAACATCGAGGTCGGCGGTTCAAGTTCGGGCATTCTGGGCTCGGCCGTGATCAAGGGCCAGGCCACCGAGGTGATCGACGTCGGCCACTTCCTGCCGATGGCGTTCTCCGACTGGTTCACCCGCAAGGAGATGAAGCCGTCGATGCACTCGCAGTCGGTGCTGCTGGTCGACGATTCAGCCTTCTTCCGCAACATGCTGGCGCCGGTGCTCAAGGCCGCCGGTTACCGTGTCCGCACCGCGCCGACCGCGCAGGAGGGCCTTGCCGCGCTCCGCGCCCAGAGCTTCGACGTGGTGCTGACCGACATCGAGATGCCCGACATGAACGGGTTCGAGTTCGCGGAAGTGATCCGTTCCGACAACAATCTCGCCGCGACGCCGATCATCGGCCTGTCGGCGCTGGTGTCGCCGGCGGCGATCGAGCGCGGCCGTCAGGCCGGCTTCCACGACTATGTCGCCAAGTTCGACCGTCCCGGCCTGATCGCGGCGCTGAAGGAGCAGACCGCGGGCGCCGCCGGCGCTTCCGAGCTGAGCCGGGCCGCGGCCTAA
>NZ_LFKY01000013.1:0-1569 GCF_028128965.1 Bradyrhizobium sp. CCBAU 25338 | reverse complement strand
AGCCATCGCCCGCAGCAGCGCCAGCAGATAACCACGCTGCCGCTCGATCGTCGCCTGATCAAACAGCGCCGTGGCATAACCCAGCGTTCCGGCGATCTCCTCGCCATGCTCGCCAAGGTTCAGCTCCAGATCGAACTTGACCTGATCAATCTCCTCCCCGGCAGGTTCGACGCACAGCCCCGGCAGGTCCAATGACCCAACCGCATTGTTCTCCCAGGCCAGCATCACCTGCAACAACGGCGTGTGGTCAAGAGCCCGGGGCGGCTGCACGATCTCCACCACCTGCTCGAACGGCAGGTCCTGATGCTCCTGCGCAGCCAGCACCGTGCGCCGCGTCCGCTCCAGAAGCTCCGACACGCGCGGCTCGCCCGACAGGTCCAGCCGAAGCGCCAGGGTGTTGACGAAGAACCCTATCAGCTCTTCGATCTCGCGGTGCCCCCGATTGGCGCTCGGCACGCCAATCACAAGATCGTCCTGCCCGGACAGACGCGACAGCACCGCCGCCCAGGCCGCCAGCACCGTCATGAACAACGTCGTGCCATGCTGCAGGCTCAGCCGCTTCAGCTCTCGGGTCAAATCCGCATCGACGGTGATCGGGACCGTGGCCGCGGCAAAGGACTGCTGGGCAGGCCGCGCACGGTCCGTCGGCAAGACAAGACGGGCTGTGCCTGCCAGGGCGCTGCGCCAATACTGCGCCTGCTTCTGCAACCGTTCCCCCGACAGCCATTGGCGTTGCCAGGCGGCGTAATCCGGATACTGGATCGCAAGCGGCGGCAGAGGATCGTCCTGCCCAGCCTGGAATGCCCGGTAGAGCTGGCTAAGTTCACGCAGCAGCACGCCCATCGACCAACCGTCCGAGACGATGTGATGCTGGGTCAGCAGGAAGACGTGCTCCTCATCCGACATCCGCACCAGACGCCCGCGGATCAGCGGACCGCGCGCAAGATCGAATGGCGTGCGCCCCTCTTCATGACACAGATCCAAAAATGCCGCTTCCGCATCCGATCTCTCCCGCAGATCATGCTCAACTATCGGTAGACCCGCATCCGGCGACAAAATCTCAACCCGGGGCTTGCCCTGGGTCGCGACAAACACACTGCGCAGCGCCTCATGACGCGCAAACAGATGGTCAAGGCTGCGCCGCCAAGCGCTGCGGTCGAGCATCCCGCGCAATCGCAAGGCCAGCGGAATGTGATAGTTGGTGCTGCCTTCGTTCAGCTGCGCCAAAAACCATAGCCGCTGCTGCGCAAACGACAGCACAAGCGGCTCATGCCGCGACACGGCTGCAATCGACGGCAGCTCTTGTGGACCGGAGCTGCTCAACAGCTCGACGATGCTTGCCGCCAGGTCAGCCAGCACTGGCCTTGCGAACAGCGCCGACAGTGGCAGTTCGACCCCGACAGCCTGTGACAGCCGGCTCGACATCTGCACGGCCAAGAGCGAGTGGCCGCCCAATTCGAAGAAGTGGTCGTTGCGCCCGATGCGCTCGACACCGAGGAGCTCGGCCCAGATCTGCGCCAGCGCCGTCTCGACCGCACCTTGCGGCGACTGGTAGGCCGCCAGCGCATA
>NZ_LFKY01000012.1:0-1471 GCF_028128965.1 Bradyrhizobium sp. CCBAU 25338 | reverse complement strand
ACTGAACCGGACGGCGGCGCCGTATCCTGCGGAGCGGTGCATCCACGAGCTGTTCGAAGCGCAGGTGCACAAGGCGCCGGATGCGGTGGCGGTGGTCTGTGAAGATGAGCGGCTGAGCTATGCCGAGCTCAATGCGCAGGCCGACCGCCTGGCGCATCACCTGATCGCCCTCGGGGTCAAGCCTGGGGATCGCATTGCCACAGTGCTGGACCGCTCCGTCGCTCTTGTGGTGGCGCAGCTGGCGATTCTGAAGGCCGGCGGCGTTTATGTACCGATCGATCGCGTCCTCCCGTCGGCGCGACAAAAATGGCTGATGGCCGATTGTGCTGCACGCTTGGTGCTTTCCGGGGATGATCTGGTTGAGGCGACGATACCTGTTCTGGCTATTGAGCCGCTCATAGCTGGAACGGGATGCAGTTCCGATCCTGGGCTGGCGTTGAGCGCTGAAACCGCCGCTTACGTCATGTACACCTCCGGCTCAACTGGCCTTCCCAAAGGCGTTGTTGTTCCTCATCGTGCCGTCAACCGGCTCGTGATCAACAGTGGGTATGTGAAGATCGATGCGGGAGATCGGGTGGCATGGGCTGGCAATCCGGCCTTCGACGCAAGCACATTCGAAGTATGGGCACCGCTACTTAACGGTGGTTGCATTGTTGCCATGCATGCCGCCACCGTCAGGGATACGCCTAGTTTTGCCCGGGCGCTTGAACAGCACCGGGTGACGTCACTGTTTCTAACAACAGCACTATTCAACCAATATACATCAACGATTGCTCCGACGTTGGCGCAACTGAAGCACCTCCTCTGTGGGGGTGAGCGCGGTGATCTTGCCTCGTTTTTGAGATTGTTGAAGGAAAAGGGTCCCGTACGTCTCATTAACTGCTACGGGCCCACCGAGACGACGACCTTCGCGACGATCTGGACTTGTCCGGCTGATTTCAATGGGTCGGTGGTCCCGATCGGGCGCCCAATCGCCAACACGCGGGTGTACCTGCTGGATGGCTATGGCGCGCCCGTGCCGTTCGGTGCGGTCGGCGAGCTCTACATTGGTGGGGCGGGGGTGACGCGGGGCTACCTCAACCGCCCTGAGCTGACAGCCGAGCGGTTCGTCGCCAGTCCCTTTGTCGAGGGCGATCGGCTGTACCGGACCGGCGACCTTGCACGTTATCTGCCGGACGGCAATCTTGAGTTCCTGGGCCGCAACGACGACCAGGTGAAGATTCGCGGCTACCGCATCGAGCCGGGCGAGATCGTCGCGCGGCTTTGCGAGCATGCCTGGGTGCGCGAGGCGGTGGTGGTGGCGCGCCAGAACGGCGCCGGCGACAAGCATCTGATCGCCTATGTGGTCTGCGCGCCCGAAGTCGGCGCGGACGAGGGCGATGGAGGCGGGGTTGCAGGCGCCTTGCGGGCGCACTTGAGTGCGCGGCTGCCGGACTACATGGTGCCGAGTGCGTTCGTGCGGCTGGCGGCG
>NZ_LFKY01000011.1:0-1059 GCF_028128965.1 Bradyrhizobium sp. CCBAU 25338 | reverse complement strand
GCGCGGAACGGCAGCGGGCTGAAGTAAGCTTGATCGGGGGTGCCGCCGTCAAGGCTCGAGTGGGGACGCCGGCCATTGTAAAAGGCGAGGTATCGGCCGATCGAGGCGCGGGCGTCGGACACGGTGTCGTAGGCGCGCAGATAGACCTCTTCGTATTTGATGCTGCGCCACAGACGCTCGACGAACACGTTGTCGCGCCAGGCGCCCCGACCGTCCATGCTGATGGCGATGCCATGACTGGCGAGCATGCCGGTGAACGCGGCGCCCGTGAACTGCGAGCCTTGGTCGGTATTGAAGATGTCCGGCTTGCCATGGCGAGCGAGAGCGTCCTCCAGCGTCTCGACGCAGAATGCGGCTTCCATAGTGATCGAGACGCGCCACGACAGCACCCGGCGGCTGAACCAGTCCAGCACCACCGCGAGATAGACGAAGCCGCGCGCCATCGGGATGTAGGTGATGTCCATCGCCCAGACCTGGTTGGGGCGTGTGATCTCCATCCCGCGCAGCAGATACGGATAGATCTTGTGCCCGGGTTCGGGCTTGGTGGTACGCGGCCGGCGATAGAGCGCCTCTATCCCCATCCGCCGCATCAGCGTTTTGACATGCCGGCGGCCGATCTTGCACCCCTCGGCAGCCAGCAGGTCTCGCAACATTCGCGAACCGGCGAAAGGAAACTCCAGGTGCAGCCGGTCAAGCCGCTGCATGATCGCGAGGTCGGCGGGCGACACCGGACGTGGTAGATAATAGATACTGCCACGGCTGATCTTCAAAACTTCCGCCTGTTTGGTGATCGGCAGGTCGTGCTCACGGTCGATCATCGCTTTGCGCTCAGCATGCCGGCTTTGCTGAGCGCGCCTTCTAAAAAATCGTTCTCAAGCGTCAGCTCCCCGATCTTGGCGTGCAGCGTTTTCACGTCTACCGCGGACTCGCTCGTTCTGTTGCCACCGCCAGGACCAAACACCTCGGCCGCCGCCTTCTGAAGCTGGGACTTCCACTGCGTGATCTGGTTCGGGTGCACGTCGAAATGCTCAGCCAGCTGGGCCAGCGTCATCTCGCCCT
>NZ_LFKY01000010.1:0-997 GCF_028128965.1 Bradyrhizobium sp. CCBAU 25338 | reverse complement strand
CAGCTACGACCGGACGATTGAGCGCAACTATCTACAGAAGTGGCGTTTTCTGATCCCGGAGTATGAGGCGGTGAAGGCTGGCCGATCGCCGCTGTTCAAGCGGGTCGGCGACTTCTATCGGCACCACGGCACCTGCTCGCAGACGTTCCGCAAGTATTACAATCGCTATTTGCAGAGCGGCGAGGAAGCGGACCTGCTGCCGCGGCGGCGCGGCCCCAAGTGGCGGGAACGGCGCGAGCCGGAAGGAATCGAGGCGGAGATCGTCGCCCATCGCAAGCGGGGGATGAACCGTTATGAGATTCATGCCGTCTTGCGCGAGACGCGCGACACGGTACCCTCACCGATCACGATCTACCGGGTGCTGAGGCGCCACCAGCTGAACCGCCGCACGCCGGCGATGCGCGAGGAGAAACGCCGTATTATCAAGGACAAGCTCGGGGAGCTGGGCCACGTCGATCTGCATCAATTGCCGCGCGACATGTTCCTCGCGCCACCCCCGGTCACGGCCTACATCATCAGCCTGATCGACAGTTGCTCGCGTCTGGCCTGGGCCGAGGTCCTGACCTCCAAGAAGGCGCTGCCGGTCATGTTCAAGACCTTGAAGATGATCAACACCCTCAACCTCACTTACGGGCTGGTCTTCCAGGAAATTCTGTCCGACAACGGCGCCGAGTTTGCTGCCCGCACCAAGCCGGACGAGCATCCGTTCGAGGCCATGCTGCTCGAGCTCGGCATCAAACACCGCTACACCAGGCCCTATCGGCCGCAAACCAATGGCAAAGTCGAACGCTTCCGGCGCACGCTGGATGATGACGTCATCGAGGGCACGACCTTCGACAACCTCGATCACTTTGCCAACGAACTGTTCGAATACCTCGTCTACTACAACAACCACAGACCCCATCAGGCCTTGGCTGGACAAACTCCCAAGGCCTTCGCCGCTTCCAAGACCACCGCGATCCAATCAGCGAATTATTGAACATCGACAGCAATGACG
>NZ_LFKY01000009.1:0-847 GCF_028128965.1 Bradyrhizobium sp. CCBAU 25338 | reverse complement strand
TTTGCTGCCGGCGAGCTGCCGGGTGCTCTGCGGCGGCGAGGCGCTGCCGCCGGATCTGGCGCGGCGGCTGGTGGAGCAGGCCGGCGAGGTCTGGAACCTGTACGGCCCGACCGAGACGACGGTGTGGTCGGCGCGTCACCGGCTCGATGCGCAGGACGATCGTCCGCTGCTGGGCGGCCCGCTCGGCAACACCACGCTGCACATTCTCGACGGCGATCTCAACCTGGCGCCGGTCGGCGTTGCCGGCGAGCTCTACATCGGGGGCGCGGGGCTGGCCCGTGGCTATTGGCGACGCGGCGCGCTGACGGCCGAGCGCTTCATCCCCGACCCGTTCGGTCCACCCGGTGCGCGCCTGTATCGCACCGGCGACGTGGCTCGGTGGCGCTCCGACGGCGTGCTTGATTATGTCGGCCGTGCCGACCACCAGGTGAAGATCCGCGGCTTCCGCATCGAGCTCGGCGAGATCGAGGCGCGGCTGATGGCACAGCAGGGCGTGCGCGCGGCCGTGGTGGTGGCGCGCGAGGCCGGCGCCGGTCGCCAGCTGGTCGGCTATGTCAGCGGCGACGCACTGGACGGAGCCGCCCTCAAGACGGCCTTGTCCTTAGTGTTGCCGGATTACATGGTGCCGGCGCGGATCGTGGTGCTGGAGCGCCTGCCGCTGACGCCGAACGGCAAGATCGATCGCAAGGCGCTGCCGGCACCGGATCAGCTCACAACGCCAGTCGAGCACGTCGCGCCGCGCACGCCGGCCGAGGCGGCGCTGGCAGCGATCTGGGCCGACCTGCTGCGCCAGCCCGACATCGGCGTCACCGACAATTTCTTCGAGCTCGGCGGCGATTCCATCATC
>NZ_LFKY01000008.1:0-701 GCF_028128965.1 Bradyrhizobium sp. CCBAU 25338 | reverse complement strand
CAGCCGCTTTACGGAAGAGCAGATCATCGGGATTTTGAAGGAGCACGAGGCCGGCGTTCCGGTCGCCGATCTGTGCCGCAAGCATGGCGTGAGCGACGCCAGCATTTACAAGTGGAAGGCCAAGTTCGGCGGAATGGACGTCTCGGAGGCGAAGCGGCTGAAGACGCTGGAGGACGAGAACACGCGGCTCAAGCGGCTGCTGGCGGACGCCATGCTGGACAATGCAGCGCTGAAGGATCTGCTGGGAAAGAAGTGGTGACGCCCGCTGCGAAGCGGAAAGCTGTCGCACATCTCGTGGGTGTTCACGGGATGAGCGAACGGCGGGCGTGTAAAGCCATCGGATGTTGCCGCATGACGGTCAGATATCAGACGAGCCGGGCCGATGATGCCGGGCTGCGGCAGCGCATGAGGGCGATCGCCCATGAGCGCCGCCGCTTCGGCTATCGTCGCTTGCACGTCCTGCTCAAGCGGGAGGGCTACCTGGTCAATCACAAGAAGCTGTTCCGGCTGTATCGTGAGGAACGGCTCGCGGTGCGCCGCAGAGGTGGCCGCAAGCGGGCCCTCGGCACACGAGCGCCGATGACGGTGCCGCTGCTCCCGAATGATCGCTGGTCGCTCGACTTCGTGTCGGATCAGATGACCGACGGCCGGCGCTTCCGCGTCCTGACCGTGGTCGACGACTGCACCCGCGAGTGCCTGGC
>NZ_LFKY01000007.1:0-662 GCF_028128965.1 Bradyrhizobium sp. CCBAU 25338 | reverse complement strand
ATCTGGCGGGCTATGCCGGACTGATGCAGGCCGACGCCTACGCCGGCTTTGGCAGGCTCTACGAGGCCAATCGCAAAGGAGGCCCAATCGTCGAGGCCGCGTGCTGGGCGCACGGCAGGCGCAAGTTCTTTGATCTGGCACGGCTCAGCAAGGCGCCGATCGCGGCCGAGGCGGTCAAGCGCATCGATGCCCTGTTCGCCATCGAACGTGAGATCAACGGTCTTGCGCCGCAGGAGCGCCTGCGCGTGCGCCAGGAGCGTAGCCGCGCCCTGATCGTTGAGCTGGAGGCGTGGTTGCGCGAGCAGCGCGCCAAGCTCTCCAAGAACAACGACACGACCAAGGCGATCAATTACTGCCTCAATCGCTGGGATGCATTCACCCGCTTCCTTAATGACGGGCGGCTCTGCATGTCGAACAATGCCGCCGAGCGCGAGCTACGAGCTGTCGCCGTGGGAAGAAGAAATTGGACCTTCGCAGGCTCCGATGAGGGCGGCCGACGCGCCGCGGCCATCTACACCCTCATCGCCAGCGCCAAGCTCAACGACATCGATCCGCAGGCTTGGCTCGCCGATGTACTCGGCCGCTTGCCGGATCATCCCGCCAAGCGCATTCACGAACTCCTGCCTTGGAATTGGCGCCCTCAGAGCGTCGCTCACGCCGCC
>NZ_LFKY01000006.1:0-522 GCF_028128965.1 Bradyrhizobium sp. CCBAU 25338 | reverse complement strand
GGCGGTGGCCAAGGCCGAGCGCGACGCCGCCGCCAGCGAAATCCAGAACCGGGAGCAGGCCGCAAGCCGCCGCGCCGAGCTGATCCGCTTTGCCGATGATTTCGAGAGCGCGGTCGGCGCCATCGTCTCCAACGTCTCGGCCTCGGCCGTGCAGCTGGAATCGGCGGCCTCGACGCTGACCCGCACCGCCGAGACCACGCAGAGCCTGTCGAGCCAGGTCGCCGGCGTCTCCGAGCAAGCATCCAGCAACATGCAGTCGGTCGCGACCGCGACGGAAGAGCTCTCGGCCTCGGTCGAGGAGATCGGCCGCCAGGTCCGCGATTCCAGCCGCATTGCGGAGGCTGCCGTGGTGCAGGCCAAGGAGACTGACGGCCGCATCGGCAAGCTGTCGCATGCCGCCCAGCAGATCGGCGAGGTGGTCAAGCTGATCACGGCGATCGCCGAGCAGACCAACCTTCTCGCGCTCAACGCCACCATCGAGGCGGCCCGCGCGGGTGAGGCCGGCCGCGGCTTTGCGGTGGT
>NZ_LFKY01000005.1:0-499 GCF_028128965.1 Bradyrhizobium sp. CCBAU 25338 | reverse complement strand
GCTGGTGGCCGACACCTCACTCTCGGGCGCCCGGGTCGCTCGGGAGCTGGACCGGCTGGTCGCCGAGCGCGGCAAGCCCAAGATGGTGGTGAGCGACAACGGCAGCGAACTCACCAGCAATGCCATCCTGACATGGGCCGATCAGAGCCGCATCGCCTGGCACTACATCGCGCCGGGCAAACCCATGCAGAACGCCTTCATCGAGAGCTTCAATGGCCGCCTGCGGGATGAACTGCTGAACGAGACGCTGTTCACCTCGCTCGCCCAGGCCCGCGTTGCGCTCCGATGCTGGCAGGCCGAATATAACGACGCTCGGCCGCACTCCCAGCTCGGATGGAAGACGCCATCCGAGTTCGCCGCCACCTGCAATCCGCGTCGGGATCTGGCGCTGCGCTATGCCGAGAGCTCCGCGCCAGCTCCCGCCGCTACCACCGCCCGGATGGGCACATCCAACCGCCCGAACGAACTCAGGTCTGGATAAAACTTGGGGGCAACGTCA
>NZ_LFKY01000004.1:0-255 GCF_028128965.1 Bradyrhizobium sp. CCBAU 25338 | reverse complement strand
CACGAGCGCCTTGAGCCGCGCAGGATCATGCGCTGCCGCACGATCCGCCAGCATCACGCAGGCGCCGATCGTGAGCGGCAGCCACAGTTCCAGCACCGCGATGTCGAAGGACAATGAGGTCAGTCCCAGTACCCGGTCGCTCGCGGTCATGCCGGGCTGCTCCGCCATGGTCGCCAGGAAATTGGTCACGGCATCGTGGCGGACCATCACCCCCTTGGGCAGGCCGGTCGAGCCCGAGGTGTAGATCACATAGGC